>JAJDXV010000105.1 GCA_022823085.1 Candidatus Poribacteria bacterium | reverse complement strand
TCTTCACGCCAGAGGCGTGATATGTCTATAGAAATCAATAGTATTCGTCCTGCACTCCAGCGGAGTGCTATGTGTTGACGAAGGATTGATCGGCGGAAAATCCCTTTATAACGGAGTGCTGCCAAAAACTTTACACACCCTTCCTACACCTATGAGATGACGTACGAAGAATTTCTTGCGGATACACGAACACAAAAGGAATGAGCACTTTCAAGGCACACCTATTGAAGCCAACATCTGATCTGCAAGCTGATCTACTTCCATGCGTCGTGTAAGAAGCGGATCCAGTTGCCGTGCATGATTGCGGCGATGTCGTCGTCGCTGTAGCCGCGGGATGACATGATGCCCGGTATCTTCTGGAGATCAGCGATAGTGTCCAAGTCACTGGGGGACTGTTCGCGTCCGTAACCGCCATCCAAATCTGTACCAATCGCAGCGTGCCGACAGTTACCCGCCAGTTGACAAACATAATCGATGTGGTCAACGACATTGCTCAAGGTAACCTTGTCGTTCGGTGTTTCGCCAGTAATCCAACCCGGTTGGAGCATCCACGCATCAAAGGCGGCACCGATGACACCATCTCGTTCAAAGATCGCTTTTAATTGTTCATCGCTGAACTGGCGTTGATGGGGTACCAGTGCACGGCAGTTATTATGGCTGGCGAGTACCAATCCGTTGTAGTGATCGAGTGATTCCCAGAACGCCTGATCGGAGCAGTGTGTGAGGTCGAGAATAACGCCTAAACGTTCCATTTCGGCGAGCAGCGGACGCCCGAGTTCGGTTAATCCGATCTCTGTGCCTGTGCCACCGGCGTAGCGTCCGGGTCCGTAGTGCGTCAGTCCGAGCAGTCGCAACCCGTCATTATGCCAAGCCTCTAATTGTGTCGGAGAGAGGATCGGGTCTGCACCTTCCATACTAATGACGAATCCCAAGGCGGGTGCATTATCGTAGTCGCTTGCATCGCCGATCGCCGTGCTTTCCCACCTTTGCCAAGCGTTGATGTGTCTATCCAATTGTTCTCGGTTCGTTATGATATGGACGTATCTGATTTCTTCTAAAGCGCGATAGTAAGCGAGTTGTCCTTGTGCGATGCCGTAGGATTGTGCAGGTGAAGCGAAATCGGAATGTGGGGAGGGTCTACCGGTTGAACGTGCGAATAGTGTGACGAAACTCACGGCGATACGTCCTTGACGCATCTCCGGGAGTGCGACGGTGCCTTGCGTACGTCCTTTACCGGATGTCCGTGCCTCTTGGGTACGGATTGTATAGGCGGAACTCAGCAGGTCTCGGTTGCCTTGTAAGGCGTTCATGGATAGATCAAGATGTGCATCAATAATAAGCATAAAGTATTCCTTTCAGGACTTACGCAATTTAGGGTGTAAACCGTTCTGTTAGGTGAAATTCTTCGTCCAATCCAGCGTTTTTGGGACACAAACTAACAGTTTGTGGTACATAAAGAGCATCATGCGTAAGTCCTATCTTTCTGATGTGTTGAAATTGGGCAGGTCAAGTCAATTTTCGTCCGGATACTCGGCGAAATGTGCGCCGGGTGTGCCGTTTTGATAGTCGCCATCACACGCATTGTGCATCCAACCACTGAGTCGAGCGACGAGGTCGGGATGATCGGCTGAAATGTCGTTTTCCTCGCGGTAATCGTTCGGGAGGTGATATAATTGGAAATTGTCCGTGCGGTTGATATATCGTAGTTTCCAACCGTCTGACGTTACGAGTGCCGGACCGAGGCGTGAGGCGTATATGACCCACTCGTGGTGCTGCTGGTCTTCGTGCCTTTCGAGTAGCGTTGGTAAAAACGATACGCCGTCTTTGTCTTGTGGCATCTCGGTTTCGATGAAGTCTGCGAGGGTCGGCATTAGATCGTAATTCGTGAGCATGTGATCGGACGTACTGCCGGGTGTAACCTTTCCGGGAAAGCGGACCATGTAAGGGATGCGTGTGCCGCCTTCCCAACTTGAAAACTTCAATCCTGCCATACCGTCGTTTCCGTCGAACACATCGCCACCGGTCTCCGAATAGAATTTCGTTGTGATGTCGTCAAGTGGGTTCCCTTCCAAATCGGCTTGCCGTCCTGCTGTTCGTCCTTGCTGGCGGTAATACACTTCGTGTCCGTTATCAGATGAGAAGACGATCATCGTGCGGTCATCGATTCCGAGTTGTTCGAGTTCGTCCAAGATGATGCCGACGGTTTCATCCAACTTTAGGATCATAGAGGCGTATTCTTTTTCATACGTCGTCAATTCGGAAGCTTGTTTGAGGGATGGGTGTATGTCAGGAACGGAGATCGGTCCGTGGGGTAACTGCGACGGGTGGTAGAGGAAAAAAGGTTCATCGCGATGGTTGCGGAGGAACTCAATGATTTTATCGTTGAAGATGTCTTGAGAATATACCGCTTTTCCTTGACGGTTCCGGCGAATTTCCATATTTTCGGCAGATTCCGAGTTTGGGTGTTTCCCGCAGTTGGTGTGTGTATTCCCTCGAATGTTTGTCAGTTGCCCGTTCTCAAAGAGGAAAGGCGGATAAAAGCCGTGGCAACGTTGATGGTCGTAATAACCGTAGTGGTACTGCCATCCGTGTCGGCGGATACGTTCCGCTGTTGTCGCGAACCCCCATTCAAGTTTCCCGATCTGCCCTGTGGTATAGCCTGCCTGCGCTGCGATTTCTGCCAAGAAGACATCGTTGGGTCCGGCTTGGAGTCCGGTTGTGTGAATCAGCTCCGAAATTTCGCTCGGTGTCATTTCACCGGTACTGATGCTTTCGTAGATGCCTGCTTTGGTATATGTCCATCTTCCTTGATGGCAATCGTGGATACCTGTCAGCATGCTGGCCCGGGATGGTGCGCAGAACGCGCAGCCGTAGGCGTGGTTGAACTTCATCCCTTCGTTTGCGAGGCGGTCGATATTTGGGGTCTCGAAATGTTGCTGTCCGTAGCAGCTGAGCATACCACGCCCGAGATCGTCCGCAAAGATGAGAATTACATTTGGGTTATCAGTCATAATTATGGCACCAACGTTTGAAAATGACGAATGTTTTGGGTATCACCCGCGTTGAAAAGCGCGTTGCCTGTAGAGATGCTCGAACAAGTTACCTTCATGCGGACTGTCCCAAGAGATATGGTTTGTTGGGATCGCGCCTAAGTTGAGTCGGTCAATAAGCGGTGTTGCTATGAGGTCTTGCGTGAGCGATGTATCCTCTGTAATCGCAGTTGCAACGAGTGTTGCGCCGATGGCTTCGACTAACGCTGTCGGTGGCACTTCAACGACACTGACAAACGGGAACGGGAATTCGGTGTTCGCTAAGGGATGTTCTGGGTCTTCGCACCATATCACTGTCGGTCTGAGGAAAGTGCATCCATCTAATTCGACGACTCGGTCCCCGGTTGTCAGTTCTATGGCACCGGGTTCTTTGAGGTGTTGGTCGATGAGCGATGAGATACCGTGTGCGGCTTTCGGGTTCGCCCACGCTGCGATTCCTGCTTGTGGATGATTGAGGGGTTTCGGTTCGATGTGTGTCAAGCGTTCTGTCAACGCTTCGGCGATCTTGCGTCCGTGTGCTGTTACCCACACGCCGGAGGCGTTAATACAGGAGCGACCACCGTTTTTAGTGACCGATTCCACGCTGAGATCGAGATACTGCTCCCAATTGTTTTGCCCTTCTTCGTGGATGATGATTTTACTGCGTCCCGGTCCGTGGATTTCGACGCGTGGTGTATTCACCCAGGGTGCGACGGTTGAACCGCCCCCGAAAAGCATGGAGCGGCCACATCGGGTCAGGATTTCGTTGGCACCGCTGTAATCTGTCGGATAAAAGCTAAACGCCTCTGTTGGTGCACCTGCTGCGATAAACGCCTGCGCGATGCGATATGGTGTCCACGGTTCCTCGCGTCCCGGTTTTAGCACGACAGGGACTTTCAAGGCGATAGCAGGCACCCACAACGAATGCACACCGGGTGAATTGCTCGGTAGGATAGCACCGAGTGAATCCGTTTCGCAGACGTAACTTAACGTGCGTCCGTCTTGGACATTCCAACCGGTGTCAAGCACTCGCAAGTCAAGCCCGCGGGTGAGTCCATCTAAAACGGTATCTATGTTCTCCATGACCCCTTGAATTTTGAGCAGGTTCTGTTGGCAGAGTGCTTCGGGTAAGCCGGTTGTTCCTGAGACCTGTTGGATGTAATCCGTTGGGGATTGCTCGGTTCCATTGAGTGGCAGCGTCGCCGTTGCGAAAAGGCGCGCGGCTTCCTTACAGGTAGAAATCAATTCGGCGATAGGGCGTTGTGCGAGTGCCTCTTTTTGGCGTGCGATGTCAACGAGGTCCTTCGCTATCAAGCCTCTGTTGGCTTGGCTTACCTCGACTAAGGGTTCACCTGTCTTGATATGCGAGACGCGGACGGTGTTTAGACTTCTGTAGGAACGTCCTGCGCGTAGAATAGGGATGTGTATCATGGTTTTCTTTTTTTAGTTCTTGCACACGATATAGAAATTTCCTATAGTCTTCGTCACGAGTTCGTAGCCCCAAACAACGTGCCGGGGCGGGTATACGTTCAGCAGTGTAGTGTCAAAAATAGCCGAAACGAACCGCAAGGAACATTAAGAAAATGTAATCTTTGCTACCCATCCGGAGGCGGCATCGCAGTAGAGGAAATCGTCGCCGTAGATGGATAAGCCGTGCGGTTCGGGACAATCTTCGGGAACTTCAATCACATCAAGGGGCGTGCCGTCTTTAAGGTCGAGTTTGACGATGACCCTATCAGAAGTGTGAGTTGACCAGAGTCCATCTTCAACGCGTACCATTCCGTGTCCACGTCCGTGGGGCAGCGGTAGCGTCTTTTGTATAGACCAATCCGAAGTTCTCATCTTATGTGTGACCTGATTCTTGAGCGTTTGGACCCAGATATGTCCTTCATCGTAGGGGTCGTATTCGACACCGTGTGTGCCGCCGCCATCGGGTATCGGGTAGCGTCCGAGGGTTTCGCCGGTAGCGGGATCGACTTTGAAAATCTCGCCTGTTCCGGGTTTAGCGTCTGTGTCTCGGACAGTTCTCCAGCGTTCACCGGGTCCGTTTGCGGCTAACCAGAGCGCGCCTTCACCGAAGGTCATCCCGCTGGTGTTGGAGCATTCACTCGGAATGTCTCGGATGAGTTTCGGCACGGTATAGTCCGGGTCTGCTGTGATCTCGACCAGTGCGACCCTATCGGTAATCTGGTCAACGATCCATAAGCCGTCGTCTGTAACTTGTAAGCCGTTGGGGACGGCATAAGGGGATCGGAAGACTTTTTCGATTTTCGTTACCATATCCAAACTCCTTTTTAGTGTTTATCTACTTGTGCTAAAGATGGCTTTAGCCACGTTTTGTTGTCGAAGTTTCCCATTTCAAATCAAGATGACGGTGCTTCAGCGACTTTTGATGCTATTTTTTCCGCTGGTTTGTTTAAGCCTACGCTCTGGGCACTTTGCGTTTTGATATCAAGTTCCGCATTTTCAAGGGGTTCAATCGTAAGCCGCCACCCGAAGGCTTTAAGAATGGCACCGAGCGTATCGATCTGGGGAGGGTTGTCGTTAACCAAGATTTCTGAGAGAGATTCTGAGGTGATACCAATTTTCTTGGCAACTTTGGCGATTCCGCCTTGTGACTCTATAAAAGTCTGTATCCCTACCATAAATAAACGTGTGTTGCCATCAACTTGGTAATCTTCCACTGTCACTTGAAGATAGTCAATTGCTGCTTCCCAGTCAGCAGCGAGTTGTTCAATTAGGACTTCGCGCCATGTTCTGAATTCTTTCATTGGTACTTCTCCTTGTATTGCAACCAATAACTTTTGGCCCGCCTAATGTCTCGCGTCTGTGATGATTTATCGCCACCACAGAGCAAAAGAACAAAATCGTTACCAATTTCACCAAAATAGATGCGATAACCTGCTCCGAAATGGAGACGCAGCTCAAATACGCCGCCACCGACAGACTGGCAATCACCAAAATTGCCATCTTCGATTTGATCAAGTCGTTTTCGGATTCGGGTTTGTCCCTTTGTGTCTCTAAGAGATATCAACCATTCGGAGAAAGGTTCTCTACCGTTTTGGGTTCGGTAAATTTGTAGTTTCCTCGGATGTGTGTTCCGCATAATTTCTGGAGGTCTTCTATCTGGTAGTACTTGCCAGCTTTGAAATTTTCTTCTGCTTTTTCCAAGAGATGATCAAGATGTCCTGCTTTTATGTCTTTCTCAAGCTGCTTTTCCCATGCTTCTTGCTCGGCTTCTAATGCCTCATGCAATTCGTGCACGAGGGTTTTCAGCAAGGCTTCTCGCGTGTGTGCTTCGCACTTCACTTCGGGGACTTCAGGTATCCACCCTATCCATGCGGTCCCATTTTTCTGAATGTGAGCGGTATAGGTTTCCTCGTATATTGGGTCCTGTATTTCGAGAGTTTTGATTTCTTCCATGTCTATCTCCTTTTAGCGGGATTTGAAACCCCGCCTGCAGTGTGAGTTTTAATTTCCTCCATGTTTATCTCCTTTGACTGAGAGCACTTAGTAAACTCCTACGACGACGCTCTCTTGAAGTTCGGTGAGGAGACGGAGGTTTTCAACACCGTCCCATGGGTATTCCGGTATCGGTTCGGCGCGTTCGGCTTCGTCGCGTTCGAGGAAACGTGGCACAAAAAATTCTTTTGTTAGAGTTGTGAGCATGACGCGTCCGGTTTCGCCGTAATCGACGGTTTCCTCCGGATTGTCTGGGTTGACCAACTCAATGACAGCGCGCGGATGCGGTGGATAGTAGATAATTGCGTAGTTATCTGCCGGATCAAAGGGTTTGCAAGTGGCTAACCCCATGAGCGTATTGCCATAGGTCGGGATAAAGTCGATGCCGGGAACGAGTTCCTCGCGTGCGAAGCGGTGGAACTGTGCGTCCATCTCGGTGCCGCCACAGAAGATGCCTTTGATGCCTGCTTTCGGCAAGGAGATCTTTTCAGACAACGCTTCCAGCAATTTCGGCGTGGTGAAGAGGCACTGGACGTTTTCGTGTGCACGTAGTACGTTGAGTGCCTGCGCGATGACATGGTTCTTATAGGCATCCATTTCCTCATTTTTTCCGTAGCGCACGAGTTGGTTCACCCAGCGTGGATCGAGATCGACGTGGAAGCAGATGCCGCCGCGATGCTGGGCGAGATGCTCGACAGCGAGTCGTAAACGGCGTGGTCCCGTTGGTCCTAACATGAGCCAATCGCTACCGGGTGGGAAACCTTCATCGGAGAGCGTTTCACTAAAGATTTCATAGTCAATATGGAAGTCACGGACGCTGATTCGAGTCTTGGGTACGCCTGTTGAGCCGCCGGTTTCAAAAACATAGATCGGTTCATCGGCATAAGCCTTCGGTACCCAGCGGCGGACGGGTCCGCCGCGGAGCCACTCGTCTTGGAAATGTCCGAGACATTTGAGGTCGGCGTAGCCGCGGATCTCTTTTCGCGGGTCAAAGTCGAGATTTTCCGCGAATTCCAGCCAGAACGGGCATCCGGTCTTTGGGCTGAAATGCCATTTGACGATTTCTCGGACGTGTGCGTCGAGTGCTTTTTGGTTTTCAGTAATTTTTCGGGTGAGGTTCATTTTTTCTCTTCTATTGCGACCAGTGTATTGCGGGTTACGATGTAAAGCACGCCGTCTTTTGCGAGGGGTGTGGTATAGACCGCACTGCCCATGTTGGTTTCAAACAGTACTTCTTTAGTTTTGCCCGCTTTCAGGATAACAACATCACCATCCTCGTCGCCGAGGTAGACCTTGCCGTCCACGACGTAAGGCGAACCCCAGATTGCGGCGAAGGTATCGTGCTTCCAGTAGAGGTCGCCGGTTTTGACATCCAAGCAGTAGAGGAATCCGCTAAGGTCTGAGATATAGAGGAGTCCGTCGGCAATGGCTACGGTGGACATTGTGCGATTGAATTGTTCATCCCCGAAATGCCATATTCCGGCGGTCTCGGTAACGTCCCCTGTTTGGGTGGCATCGATGCACCAGAGGTGTCCAACACCTTCGCCGTGTTCTGGGTCTTGCCCGACGGCGATAAAGACCTTATCGTCATAAACGACCGGTGTTGAGATAATGTTGTTGCGGGTGCCGCGTCCACCGAGTTTCCAGACAGAATCTTTCGGGTTGCAGTCAAATTTCCAGATAATGTCTCCGGTTTCTGGTGCGAAGGCGTAGACCCATCCGTCGCCGCCGGGGATGATAACCTGTGGCACCCCTTTGATAACACCGTAAGCGGGGTTCGACCACTGCCCGTGTAGTATATTTTCTGCAGGCGAGGCATCTTCCCAAACGAGTTCACCTGTGTGTTTGTTTAGTGCGATGAAAGAGGGTGCGTCTGGTGAAGGGATATGAAGGTGCCCTTCATCAACACCGTTGCTCGTTTCCAAGAAGAGGAGATCGCCAACTGCCAGTGGTGAACAGGTGGCGAGATTATGTGGAAAGACATCCAACTCATCCATCATATCGTAGCTCCAGATGATGTCGCCATCAATCTCGCTTGTTTCGGTTTCTTCGGTGAAGGGACCGTCGTTTTCGCCATCAAGGAAGCCTTCGGTATCGACGCAGACGACCTCACAACGGTTGGAAACGTAATAGAGGCGATCCCCTTCAACATAAGGTGTTGAACAGATACCTTGCAGGGGCCAGTCGTTAACCCGACCTGAGGTGAGTTTGGTGTGGGTTGATTGCCAGAGGAATTTGCCATCGGATTCACGGAATGCCATAAGGTTTCCGCGGTCACCGGTGAGTTTTGGGTTGTAGAGTGCCTTGTTATTCGTTCCGACGAAGACTTTTCCACCGATGACGAGCGGTCCGGCGTAGCTTTGTGAACCGAGTTCCGCTGTCCATTTGATATTTTCACCGGTTGTCAGGTCCCAACTTGCGGGGACGTTTTTTTCATCGGAGACCATGTTCCGACTTAGCGTACCGCCCCACAATGCGATCTCTTCTGCTGCTGAAGTGATAGATACGGCAAAAGTAAAAAGCACTGTGAGTTTTATAATATAGATAAATCGTGATTTCCAAAGAGGTTTCAATTGAACGACTCCTTTGTTTTAATATTACGCGTGGTGTTTGTATAAAGGGCTACCAGACTTTTAGGTTGTCGTAATAGATATCCGCTGGCGAGTAGCCGTAGATACCCGGACTCCCTTCGCGATTCGGCAGTGGATCTTCAGCGGTGATCGTCCATGCTTCCGGTTCAGGATCGCCGGTTCGCCATACCTTTCCACGGATGACCGCTTTATCATCCATAATCTCTACTGTCATTTTCATGGTGTACCAGACATCCGTTTCCCATGAGAAGTCGATTGTTTTTGCCATACGTAAGTCTGATGCCCACGAACGGATTTGCAAGCGTTGGTGTTTACCTTGCATATCCAACGTATATCGGTTTGCAATGAGTCCCATATCTGGCAGTCTACGTTTATTTCTTGTGCCCATCAGGTCAACTTGGATCTGATAATTCTTCATTGTGGCGGGGCCGATGTAGACATTAGAGCGGTCTAAACCGACTCTGGCGGGTGTTTTGACTAAGACCTTATTCCCGTCTTTTTCACGTACAAAGAATTTTCCTGCTGAACCGATCCAGTGTGCGGGTGCTTTTTCGAGTTCAATTGCCTCAAAATCCTCTGTCCACGGGAGTGATGGTATCACCCGGACGCGAGCCGTTGATTTTATCTCGCCTGCTTGGACGGTGACCGTGCCTGCGTGTGCCCCGGCACTTTCGTCGGGTGTGAATGTGCCGTCTTGAAGTGTTCCCGTTAAGCCGGTCTGACTCCATTCCGTGTCTCCGATTGCACTCGTCTGTTTTCCGTCTGCATCGAAACCGATAACGCTGAACACAACAGGATCGCCTGATGTGAGCGTTTCTGCCGGGGTCAATAATAGTGAGGTGGCAGGTGCGGTTGACATTTCAACGGGTTTTGGTGTCATCTCTTTACTGGCACACCCTGCGGCGAGAATCCCCACCGTCAGGATAACGTAAAGTGGGATAAAATTTCTCATTAATTTTTCCTCCCGAGGCAATAGAGGCGTTCTTCTGTCGTGAAATAGATGCGTCCATCAGCGATAGCGGGTGAACCGAAAATTTCGACGTAGTGGTCTTCATCAGTTCGACTGATCTCTTGCGTGCTTAATGTTTCACACGTATCTTCGCTGGGTTGAAGGATGGTAAATCCGCCGTTGACTTCCGTGACATAGAGTTTTCCGTCTGCCCAGACGGGTGAACCTTTGCCGACTTTACCGATGTTGTGCATCCAGAGGCGTTCGCCTGTATCCGCGTTAACAGCGTGAACGTTAGCGGAGTTATCTACGACATAGAGGTGTCCGTTGTGGATTGTCGGAGATGCGTATCCGACGTTGACTGCGTCGTATCGCCAGAGTTCGTGTGTTTTGGTGATGTCTCCTGTGCCGGTTGCATCAATACAGACGACGCGTCCCATCTCGGTATTATCTATATTCTCTTCGCTATGTGAGGCGTAGACTTTCGTGCCTGAAACGATGACAGATGTATTGATACCGCGTTGACTGAGTTTGAATCCCCAGACCATCTCTCCGGTGTTCTGTTTCATTGCGTAGATGCTACCGTCCGCGTTGCCGCCGATAATGAGTTGTTGTCCGTTGATATTGGTAACAACTGGGGTGGAGTAGGTCGTGTCTAAAGGTCTACCACCGGGGGTAGAGATCCAGATGAGTTCACCGGTGTGTTTGTCGAAAGCGAAGTAGCGGTGCCGTGTCATGGCTTGGTCGCCCCATCCGGCGTTAAGATAACTGATAACGACAAGGTCGCCAGCGATAATGGGTGTGTGGACGCGTCCGCCGTAACCGGAGATCCGTCCATACTCTTCTGTGAGTGAACGCGACCAGAGGATATTGCCATCTTTGTCGAAGCAGAAGAAGAGTCCTTGGACTCCGTGTGCATAGATGTTCCCTGTTTCTGGGTCGCCAGCGAGGCTTGTCCATCCGACGCGGTTGAAGGTGATCGTCGTATGAAAGACGTTGAACTGATAATTCCAGAGGTGTTCGCCGGTTTCAGCGTCGAAGCAGGCGACACGCTCTTGTTCGGTGATGTCTTTGCCGACACGTCCGATGACGTAGACTCTGCCGTTGAGAACGATGGGTGTGGAGCGTCCGATGAATTCTGTTTCCCAGATTAGATTCTCACCTTCGGCTGACCACGTTGAGATTAGCTCGGTTTCAGCAGAGGTGCCGTCTTGATGGGGGCCTCGCCACGTTGGCCAGTCGCCAGCCATAGCGGGCATGGAAACAGCAACAAGAACACAGCAGATAAATAACCGACAAAAGATCGGTTTTTGATAACGCAAATTTCTGTTCCTCCTCGTGTATTTTACGTGTGTCTATAATTTTACTATAGTTTGGACAGTTTGCTAAGTTTAGGAGTTATGAAAAGTTGGCAGTGTTCTCCCGTTAGAGCTCCCGAACAGATGTTAGGATTGGCTTCTAAACCTGTTTTTGGGTCTCTATTGTGTTAGAAACGACTGCTTT
>JAJDXV010000091.1 GCA_022823085.1 Candidatus Poribacteria bacterium | reverse complement strand
GTGACGGTCTTATGGCGAGGGTGGCAACGGCTAACGGATATTTCCAACACTTTCGCACTTTTTGACGAACTTGAAGAGAAGTGTCCCTCTTAGAACCACCACCGACATATACCACACAAAAAACTTGTGGGTAACAGTAAGCTGATAAGGGGGGTGTTTTTGCTGGGGCGTTTCTTAGGGGGGTTGTACTCGCAGAAAATGTCTAATTAATTCTAAGGTTTACCATAGTCGATTAACTCTATCTTTCATTAAAAATTCAGAAAAAGCACGTGATAAACCCTATCTGTCTACTATAGCGGTGGATAAGGGGACCTCTTCCGAATGTTCCGATATGGCTGCTCGGATGGCGGTGTCGGTTTTTGACGACGTTCTAAAGCCTCTTGAACACCCTTGAGTCGTCTCCTTGTCTCCTCAAGTCGCTTTTTGGCATTCTCAAGCTTTGCCTGCGTCTGATTAAATTGCTTTAAATTCGACTGTTTCTTCGCGCGCACAAGGTGTTTCTCACTGCGTTCAATCTGTGCCTTGAGGCGTTCAATCTGTTTTAAAGATTTCTGAACTTTGTCGTGAACCAATTTATTGATATAAGCGACTTTATAGGCTTCCCGATCCTCCACTAAAGGCATGTCTAAAAACCCGATTTTCTGTAAATCTGGGTTGTCCTCCAGAAATGCCAAAGTATGCCGCTTTGATAGATAGATCCTGTAATCGTCGAAATCCTCTATCGTGATACCTCTCTGCAAAAGCATCCGGAGCCACTCCACCCGTGAATACCTGGCATCTATTTCGCCGCTAACTGCAAGCTCGCTACTATAAACGACACTATCCTCACAGAGTGCCATGACTTTCGCCTTTGAATACCTTTGGTTGTACGCCCCATCAAAGGCGTTCATCAATGCCTTCACGGTTTGCGGCCCGTTGTATACTTCAGGAGTAATAGCTGGAGCTGGTGACCTAACTTCTATCGCTTCTATGAAGGTATTAACCGTTTGTGAGTTCGCTTGGGTCCCCCAAAAAGTAACGATACCCACAACTGTCAAAAATGTGAGCATTTTTACAACACTTTTACTTCTCATTTTCGTTATCTCTCCTTTGTTAGTGCTGCCTGATTCAAACATATTTCTCCTTGAAATGGAGTCTCTATAATTAATGATCCAATATGTAGATGAAAAGGGTGCATAATTCCGGAATCGGTGTGTGCCTCAAATATCTAATCTAAAGAATTTTAGAAACGCCACAGTTACCAACACAACGGCAAAGAAGCAGAGCAACAACACATCCACCATTGATTGGCGGAATGTCTCTCCTAAGGTGGTTGTCGCCAATGGTGGCGGCTGTGTAATTTTGACAATATCGGTCTCTGGGTTGTACATTCTCATGCTTGCATGATCTACAATTTTACTGAACAAATCTGTATCAAGCATGTCATAGTAACGCTCACCCGCTTGATAGTAATTGTTCATTTTTCGCTTTCCTGTCTGTGTCAAGTTCGTGGCGAGGTAGATAAGCGATGATGTCGGCGTGATTCGAGACAGTGTTTCACCGACCTGTTCTTGTCGCGCTGTTTCACGTTTGTAATCCCGATCAAGTTTATCCGTCTGCTCTTGGAATTTCTGTCGATATCCTTCTTCCAAAGGCTTCATACGTTCATCAACTTGGTTTAGGACATCTCCCGCTATGACTCTGGCAACGTGACCCTCGGCGGACACCGATTGCTACTTTTTGGCATCAAGGAACTTGTTGACCCTTTGTAAAAGGTTTTCTGGATTGAAGTCTATAAACACATCTTTGACAACGAGTTCCCGATTTAAAAGAAGCGTTATAAGTTCCGTTTGCGGTTCGGACGCATCTCTATTGACGAATGTCTGCATCTGGTCGTTTTTATCAACCCAGATGGGCATCAAAAGTTGGTGTTTCTCTTTGAACGTCTCAATCGCTTTAGCGGAATCATTAACGCTAATGCCAACCGCTTGCAATTGGGTGGTATCGTAGTTTGCAAGCAGTTTCTCCAGCTGTTTTAACTTCGGTCCACAGGTGGTGGAATCTAACGAGAAAAGGTTCACCAGGACAAATTTACCGCGGAGGTCCTCTAACTTAGCCGGTTTCCCTGAAAGATCGGTCAACACGATATCTGGCATCGGTTTGTCCAATAGAAATGCCAATTCTTCGTCATCTATGGATGCCGTTGTTAATTGATTGAGCAGTGCTTTACCCTCTGGTGATTCAAGAAACGCCTCGCCGAATTGTTCTTTAAGTTTCGCTTGTGGATTGTCCGAGGGCTTAATTTGCAAGATGGTTCTATTGACTTGATTATTGCCGCCTTTGAAAAGTTGCTCTTCTACCTGCTTCTTGACTTCTTCGGGCAAATCTGACGAGGAATGCGTTTGGATGGAAATGGATTTCACGCTGCTGTTATTATAAATTCTTCTCTGCGGTCCGGGACGATAAATTTTTCCACTGACGCTTAGATTGAGCTGATGATGTTGGCAGCGCACTATAGGGAGCATATCGCCTTCTATTTCCAACAGAAACTCCTGTCCTGCTTTCTGCTCAGGACGGAGTTGATAAAGATAACTACACGGCAGTGTCGGATCCGATCCGCCTTCGGTTAGCACCCCGGGAACCCCTACTGTTGGGTCTGCAGGACAAAGCAGCACATTTTTCTTTAGATATTGTGGGGACAACTCGGAGAGCCATTGCGGTTCCGCACCTACTTCAGCGCGATGGTTTTCGAGGGCAAGTTTTATCCGCCTTAAGTTCTCTCTACATTTTTCAATCCCTTCGGGATTTTCAGTCTGTTTTTCTATCGGCGAGGCGACCTCGTGCGGGTAGGCATCTGCTAAAAGCAAACGGTTCAGACGCACCAATGCTTCTCCACTTTGGGGATTTTGTGCAAGAAATTCTTGGCTCTGTTCGCTGAGTTCAATATCAGCAAAACTCTCGGCATCATAGAGCGGACCTACTTGAAGGAGCCGGTTCAAATCATCAAGCAGTGCTTTCTGAAGTTCTGCGGATGGATTGCTTATACCATCATATTCACCTAACAATTGCTGTGTCTCCGCAGAGAGTTGTGGAGCAATATGTTGCGATATAACAGCGCGCGTATCTTGGAGTTTCACCGCTAAACTGCCCGAATCCTTGAGATCATCTTCAGACAAAAGCAATTGACTGGTGTCGGCGTGTGAGGCAAGTTGTGTACTTAGGAATATCAATAAAGTTGCGAACAATAGCGTTATAGTTCTGCTGAATAGGTGAAACATCTTCAATCGTAGGATCATTTTCCGCATATTCAAAATCTCCTTTTGCAACATTCAAGCGAATGCAGCGAAGGGTTACGGTTTTACCGTAAAATCTCCGCGGCAGGTATCGCTTTTCTGGGTTGTGTTGCTGTGTTACACACTATCTGTCCAGAAAAGTTGCAAAAGGTTGCAAACTTGTTATTGTTTTTGATGATCAAAAGTACGGATGTGCCGATCGAGGTCTGGGAATATAAAATCGGCATTGAACCATGCCGAGGTGCGTCAGTCAATTCTAACCCCTTTCTCCACAAATTGCGTTTGCCTTCATCGAAAAAAAATAAATTTGCCCTTCTACATAATATATGTTATTATATACATGATAATTGAATTATATTAATCGAGAAAAATAACCCTTCAGTCGAACAAGAGGAGCGGAGGTTAAAACTAAGCTCCTTTTTCCTAACGACTGAGAGTTGCCGCGAACGCAAATGTTACACTTTTCGCCAAATTATTTTTTTCCACCGATAATACAATCGCCTCTGAACCCTTACGACGACTAAGTTTATCGCAATAACCCATCCATACCCAATGTTACACTGGTGTAACATTTTAAGGACGGGCGCACTGCCCCTTAAAATCCCCGACAAGCAGAGCGTCCGGGTTATATACTATCAAACGGTCTTATTGACATACTCCCGCAGCTAAAGCACCGGAGTTTTGGCAGGAAGATTGATAACGCAGATTTTTGCGTACAAAAAAAATTAAAGTGCCTTTATGACGAACTCATAGCGAGTAAGCACTAAAAATTCAAAGTCCATGCGGATCTGAAGCGAGGGCTTCCCTGACCAAGAACGCAGTGAAACCCAACTTCACACCGTCAGGAGTTCAGAGACCCCAAAGGCGTTGGGTTTCTCTCGGTTTTTTGTGGCACGTCCGATCTATGGAGAGAGTTTAGACTTGCGTTACTTTTCAGAGTTTTGAGGGGTCAAATATCCAATCTAAAGAATTTTAGAAACGCTACGGTCGTCAACACAACTGCTAAGAAACAGAGCAGCAGTAAATCCACCATAGAGTGACGGAGGGTTTCCGATAACGAGGTTTCTGCCATGTCTGGCGGTGGGGCGATCTTCTTTGGTTCCGGCTGTTTTGATGTGAATCTGGCTATCGTTGCAAACTGATCGTCTTTGATGCCACTGAAATACTCTTCCTCAAGTAAAGTATAGTAGCGAGCCCCCATTTGAAAATAGGTGTCTCTTTTTATTTTTCCGGTCTGCACCAGATTCATCGTAAGATAAATGAGCGAAGATGTCGGTGTGATTCGGGAGAAATTTTCTCCAACCGATTCTTGCCGCTTCTTTTCACGTCGGTATTCTCGCTCGACCTTATCGACTTGCTCCTGAAATTTCTGTCGATACTCGGCATCAATCGGTGCCCTGAGATCCGCTATTTTCTTCGCATCCTCATTAAAATTAATAGAGGTCCCTAAAGCTTCTACTATTTTTCCGCTAATCTCCTGTTCCTTTTCTGCACTGAGGTTATTGCGGATCGCAGTTTTTTCCATATAGACGCTCTGAATCGCGCGTGTCGGGGCAATGAGTTTGGCAGTCAGAAACCCAACCCGTGGGGCAATCAACACCGCAAGCACCCAGACGGTAAAAGCGACGATGAGTGCAGTCTTTGAGTTATCTAAGTAAGTGGAAATCACTGTCCCGATCACAAAAAATACACCGATATAGAGCAGCGAGACTAACGTCAAACTTAACACGCGTCCGAAGATATCAGACTCGCCAAGCGGGAAACCTTGCGCGACAAGCAAGAGTAAACCTAACAAGAACGCTACCAAAAACGGGACAACGAACACGATATATCCACCAATGAGTTTGCTCCACAAGAACGAATCTCGCGGTAATGCATTTGACAAGGTAATCCGGAGGGTTCCGGCTTCTCTTTCACCCGCAACAGCATCAAATGTGAATAACAGTGCCAGTAGACTGAAAACCGTGCTGACGACAAACAGAAAATCAAGATTCCCTAAAGCGGAGGAGAGCGGAGCTTCCCCAAGGGACATTGAACCCTGTTTTACGCCGTTGCGTGTCATCCCCAGATAACTCGGAAGTGACTCTTCTAAACCTTTCGCGAACACACTCAAAGGTGTCGGTTCAAGGAAAAGTTTAGAGACTTCCGTGTCCGGGTCTGGGGCATCTGGCGGCTTTTCTTCAGATTCTGGGGACGAGAGTTTAAGGGATTCCTGATAATTGACTCGGTTTTGGAGGTAATTACGATAATTGATGTGCAAGGTCAGCGGCACGAGCAGAAGACACATCACCAGGAGCACGACAAACCGCACACTCAGAATATGATGCATCATCTCTTTTCGGATTAACGTTATTAACATTTGGCATCCTTTGTTAGCCTTGTGCTCATTAATACTTTATGCACACCCTTTAAGTGGAAAAGTTCCCTAAAAAAGTTTGGATAAAAACTATGGCACTACGCGCCTAACAATTCAGTCTTGTATGCCTCTACAATTGCCGCTAAAATAGATTCGGGGATGTCTTCTAACTGCGACGCTAATTCCTCTTCAACATTAACCATCAGACTGTGGTCAAACGTTTCGCGTTCGGCACAAGGATCCAGATATTCACCGTGTGCCTCCAGTAAGACTGCCAGCCGTGCAGGGGTCAGCCCTTCAGAGATACCGTGCAAATCCCACGCCGTGCCCCGGTAACCTTTCTCGTAATCGTCACCGAGGTGTTTCTGTAAAATTTCTTCTCTTTCAGTGCCTTGAGCACCACTATTTTCGAGTTCTTCCGCAGCAGCAACCGCGCGCGGGTCCAGTTCAATTTGAAACGCTGTTGACGCGTCTGCCGCTGCAACAGGATAAATTCTATAAGTTTCCATAACTTTTCCAGTTAATCCGAGTTCCATAATCGCTCCTTATGTTTTTTAACACAGCGCGTTTTAACACTGTTTACGCTATCAGCGAAGATATTGCCCGCGGTACCGCCTTTAGCACATCGCTGGCAATGAGTCCGTGCATCCCTAACGCCTCCGCGGTGATGTCTCCCGCTAACCCATGTAAATAGACACCGAGTACGGCTGCCGTTTCGCTTGAGTGTCCCTGTGCCATCAACCCCGCAATTATTCCGGTTAGCACATCCCCCATGCCACCTGTCGCCATACCGGGATTACCTGTGGAATTGATCCATACATCTCCATTTGGCAACCCAGTAACGGTCGGCGCGCCTTTAAATACAAGTGTTAGATTGCGGTCACTTGCAAACTGTTGGGCTGTCCTGATCCTATCTGCTTCCAAATCGGCGACTGAACTGCTTGTTAATCGAGACATCTCGCCAGGATGTGGTGTTAACACCGCCTCTCTATTGAGTAATGAGATGATTTCTGGGGCTTGTGAGAGGGCGTTCAACCCGTCTGCATCGATAACCATCCGTCTGCCCAATTCCTGTTCTCGATTCTCACGTACCAGTTGGTGAACGAGTGCCACTGTATCCGGGTGTCGGGAAAGCCCGGGCCCTATTGCGAGTACAGATTTCGTCTTTTCCGCGAATTCGAGGATGGCTGAGGTGGCAGATACAGATAGGCTGCCAGCATCCGTTTCCGGCAGTGGGAGGGTCATCACTTCAGGTAAAAGACCTTCCAAGATTGGATTGAGGTGTTTCGGAGTGGCAAGAGTTACCAACCCCGCACCGGCGCGCAAAGCGGCTTCACTCGCAAGCGCAGCCGCGCCTGTCATACCTGTCGAGCCTGCAACAACGAGGACGCGTCCATAACTGCCTTTGTGAGAGGCACGCGGACGCAGCGGCACCCATTGTGAGGCTTGGGTCGTTGTTGTCCAGTTAACCTGGATACCTTGTGTATCTATAACCTGTTCTGGAAAACCGATGTCAACGACTTCCAGCTTGCCAGCGAATTCAGCACCCGGATGCACCAATAATCCCCTTTTAGGCAAACCGATTGTTACCGTTCTATCGGCTCGCACACAAGCGCCTAACGGGTGTCCGGTATCCGCGTTCAAGCCGGACGGTAGGTCAACAGAGAGAATAGGAGCAGGAAGACTGTTGATAACGTCAATGACAGTGGCGATTGGATCGCGAACTGTACCGCGTAATCCTGTGCCGAAAATCGCATCTACAAAGAGTTCACAACTGGCGATGTGATTTAGAGGTGGGTTTTCGTTGGTGGCATCATGTTTAAGGGGCGTACCCGTCAGGACTTCCTCAATACACAATCCAAGGTTTTTTACAATTTGAAGATTGATTTCTGCTTCGCCCGTGAAGCTATCTGCTGGAGAAACGAGAAACAGATGCACGTCGCGCCCTACGTGCGCGAGTTGGCGGGCAATGACTAACCCATCGCCGCCGTTATTACCTTTACCAGCGAAGATACCAATTCGCTGACATGTCGGATAATGCTGTTCAATCGCGCGGACAATGGCACTCCCAGCAGTCTCCATAAGAACGATGCCGGGAATGCCGACCCCTTCAATAGTCCCCTGATCTATCCGGCGCATTTCCGCCGCAGTCACGACTTTCATCCAGCATCGCCCTGTAGTTTTTCAGCAAGCACTAACAGGTGTGCTTCCATCTGGTGGGCTGCCTGTTTTAAACTTTCTTGCGCTATCTGTACCTCCTGAACCCGTTCGTCTTGATGGGTCTGAAGGCAGAAATTCAGATTCGTGCGAAGATCAAACAGGCTCTGTTGGATATGATCTTGGAACGAGCCTTCCGGGTACATCCACCGTCTACCGCGGGTCTGTCGCAGGTTGAAGTGGCAATGTCCATTATCACCCCCAAAGCAGTCAAAACGCATAATTTCATCGTCATAGACATACAACGATGCCGCCGGACCGCGTCCGCCAGCATCATCACGCCAGTATGATTCTAACCGAACGTTGTCTTGAATAGGATATTCCACGAGGTCATGTTTTCGATTTGCCATCTGTAGTCTCTCCTTGGGTATTTCTGCGTCGTTAAAAGAACCGCACCTACAGTAACACGTAAAAAAGTGACTTGCCAAATACATCTTGACAGTCAGGCAGATTTACGCTAAATTATAGCAGCATTAAATACAAGCGTCAACATCGAAATTCTACTATTGCTATGTCATGGGTAAAATGATCCAAGAAATGGAGCAATAACGTGCATATTTCCGTTCCTGATGCGATAGAACTCGCTGAAAACTTTCTGATAAAAAGCGGAATGTCCGAAACCGATGCCGCAATTATCACCGATATCCTATTGGAAGCCGAACTCCGCGGGCGAAAAACGCACGGCTTTATCCGATTAACCGGAATCAAGAACCGCTATGAACAAGGTGAGCGGACTGAGATTCAGATTGACAAGGAAGCGGGAATGTGCGTTCGGATAGATGGCGGTAACCAACCCGGTTATCTCGTCGCCTATCGGGCAATGGAGATTGCGATTGAACGCGCAAAACGCAACGGCGCGAGCATTGTCGGTGTTTATAATACATCACATTGCGGTATGGCAGGATATTATGTCGATATGGCGCGAAAAGCGGATATCGTCGGCTTACTTTTTGCGGATTGTCTACCCCGTATTACACCCGAAGGCGGCACGGAGGCTCTTCTCGGAACAAACCCGATCGCTGTCGGAATCCCGTCCAATACAGTACCCCTCCTATTTGATATGTCTACCGCTGCGATTACCAATGGCGATCTGCTGGTCGCTATCCGAGACGGGGCTGCAATCCCTGAAGGACTCGCTTTTGATTCAGAAGGCGAGCCGACAACGGATGCCGAGGCAGCGTTGAAGGGGAGTGTCCGTCCGTTTGGCGGTCATAAAGGGTTCGGGCTTGCACTCGTGACGCAAATCCTTTCCGGTGTTCTCGTCAACGCCGCGACAATTCCGCCACCCGGGACCAACTACGGTTTACTCATTGTTGCGATAGACCCCACAAGTTTTGTACCGTTAGCGCAATTCAAGACAGAAGTTGACAAACTCGTCACACGTGTTAAGGAGAACCCAAGAGAATCGGGAGTTGCAGAGATTCTGATTCCCGGTGAACGCGCTTACCGTCAACGCGATGCACATCTCGCCGACGGTATCCATTTAGATGAGACGCTCGTGGATCAATTAACGTAAAAAATGCAACCTTTTGACACTGAAATCGCGATCAAGGGACAGTAAATTTTAGCCAAATTGTTGCTTGCTATCCAACGTCATTCTGGTATTATAAGGTGTCGAAAATGCGATTTGTAATGATTCGCCTCCTTAAACGGAACAGGCTAACAGCCTATTCTACATTGACATGTATGGTGCGAGCACAAAATCGTGCCGAAAGGAAAATTTAATATGGCAGCTTTTAAAGCAGGTATCATCGGTTGTGGTGGACGTGGACGCGCCCACGCACGCGGGTATCAGGCATCTCCAGATGTTGAGATCGTCGCGTGTTCCGATCCCTTCGCAGACGCACGCGACGCTTTCGCAGAACAGTTTGAGGTACCCAACACCTACGAAAATTATGAAGAGATGTTGGAAAAAGAATCGCTCGATTTCGTCAGCGTTTGCACGTGGATCGCGCTCCATAGGGATATGGTCATCGCTGCTGCGAACAGCGGCATTAAAGCCATCCATTCCGAGAAACCGATGGCACCGACCTGGGGCGATGCCAAAGCACTCTATCAAGCGTGTGTCGATAACGATGTCGTCATAACATTTTGTCATCAACGCCGTTTCGGTGCCCAGTTCATAAAAGCGAAACAGTTGGCGAACGAAGGCGCGATTGGTGAACTCCGAAGACTTGAAGGGTCATGCTCGAATTTGCTTGACTGGGGAACACACTGGTTCGATATGTTCCTTTTTTATAATAATGACGAACCTGTTGACTGGGTAATTGGTCAAATAGATGTAGCAGAAGAGAAACTTGTCTTTGGAACGCAGGTTGAGACGAGCGGTTTATCATGGATCCGCTGGAAAAACGGTGTGGAAGGTTTGTTAACCACCGGCGGTGTCTCTTTAAACGGGTTCTCGAATCGTCTTATCGGTACAGAGGGGATTATTGATGTCGGCGGCGGCGCACCAGTCCGACTGCTCCGCGCAGGTTCTGACGGTTGGGAAACCCCTGATTTAAGCGATATCCCGAAAGGCGATGATACTGTCCTCTCGGTGCTTGATCTGGTTGACAGCGTTAAGACCGGACGCGAACCGGAACTCAGCGGACGCAAGGCAATTCAGGGCGCAGAACTCATTTTCGCAACTTATGAGTCGAGTCGAAGGCGCGCGAAAATTACCTTACCGCTCACCGCCGATGATTCAGCATTGTTGACGATGGTCGCCAATGGCGAAATCGGTTAGCTTTTGTTTGATAACCCGCAGGCGCGGTTCAAAATTCAAACAACCGCGCCTTGTCGTCGTGTTACATGCCTTGCAGTTTTCTGTAATTTTAATCAACCTAATTGGTTTTTTTGCGTCTAATCATCACAAAGGGATTGCTATACGTCTATCCCTCAAGAGCATAAAATTAAAGGATTCAGAAGCATTCAATAGATACAAAGAAGTTCTCGACACACTCCCTTCGATACCAGAAGCGTGCACAATAGAGTTTCCTATGTGCAAAAAACACATATTTACATGCCGCTTGCTGTATTGAAACGTGGAGGTGCCGATACCGGCGTAGGAACCCAACCTGCCCGGAAAATTTGTGAACCAACGCGAAGCACCGAAGCCTAATTACCTTTCGGGCTCGCAGTAAGCAGGGAGAAACGAGTGTCAAAAAATAAAAATATGTACGGTGTTGCCCACGAATTGATACACAAAAATCGAAACCAACACACGCAGCGAAACAATTCATGTATAAAATCGTGGATCCATTCGCGGTTGATGAATTTTCTCGCTTTCAGCAAAACTGGAAAGCCGAAACTTGCTTTCCTAACTCAGATTTTCGTATGTCTTTCAATCTTGATGGTCGCTACGAATGCTTGGGCAGTACCGACTGTAGATCTGTCCGTTGTTGATACCGAAGGAGATGATTCAGTCTTTAACGGGACTACCCAGAAATTACGAATCACCGTTTCGGTATCTGAAGATATAAATGACCTCGGCCCGTATAACTATGTTCTCAAGGTTGATGGGTATGATACTAACATCGATCAGGGGACGATAAGCGAGAATGAGACTAAGACTCCTATTACGGATTGGAACGGAAGTGTAGGTGGAGCGAAACTTTTAGACGGAACTTACACACTTCGTGTCGAAATTCGACAACAGGCAGCTAATCAAGACGAGGAACCATTGACTTCAGATGAAGTTTCAGTGACCTTAGACGGTACACCGCCAGAGGTGTCGATTAGTACGGATATCACTGAATTTTCGCCAAACGGGGACCGGATCCTTGATGTTATCGCTGTCTTCTATAATATAAGCGAAGATGTCGCAGAGAGTGAATTACAATTTTTTCGCGGCAATAGCCAGACGCAATTTGGACGACCGATTCGGCTTGACGAAACCGAAGGCGGACATACCTTCTTCTGGGACGGCAGTGATAGAAACTTCAGAACCTTTCCGGATGGACAGTATAGACTCAGCATTAAGGTGATTGACGAAGCAGGGAATACTCGTGAATCCGATAAGACAGATCCGCTTACTATTGATACACAACCCCCTATAATATCTAAAGTCGAAATACCTGGCGCGGAAACGGATGAGGGGCTAACACTCCTTGATGGCATTTTTATCAATATGCCACTTCAATTGATTAGAGCAACAGCAAACGCAGCCGGCGGCACCCCCATTGATTTTACTGACCCGGATACCAGTATCGTGCTGGAGAACCAAGAGGGTACGACGATAGCGGGATCCCTCAGTAACGATCAGACATCATTGACGCTATCCTTAGGGGATCGCTTGGACACAGCATCCGAAAATGGCGAATATACCCTTTCTGTCGCTGTTGCTGATAGAGCCGGAAACCTCGCTGAAAAAACGCTGAACTTCACCTTCGATAACGTCGCACCGAATTTGGCGGAGGTTGCCACATCAAATGGCGCGTTTACACCCGGGGGCGGTGTTAGCACGTGGACAAATTTTGTTGAAGCGACACTCAGTGATAACCTGCAGAATGGTCTCAGCCTTTCCGACTCCACGATTCGCCTCACCGGACCCGACGGACCCGTACTCGGACGGCAAACACAACCGACCGCTGATAAAATCCGATGGGTCTTTTTATCGCCGCTTACCGCGCAAGACGGTCTCATGGACGGGGTATACACAGTTGAGGTTAACGCAGTTGATAAAGCCGGAAATCAGACAGGTGCCTTACAGATTCCATTTATTTATGATAATCTCCCACCACTTGTCACCTTAGGTTCCGCAGAAGAATCTCCCTTTACCCTGCATCTCGATACGATTTACCACGCACAACCACTTCTACAGATTGTCGCAACGTTTGATGACGCAGGTGTCGGTGTCAATTTGCAAGAAAACACTCGTGTTGTTTTCGGCACAAGGGGCGCAGGCGGCGGACTTAACGCACTTCCCGGACGCGTTGTTCTGGCAAAGGATCGTGATCAATTAACTTACGTTTTGGAGACACCCCTAACGAGTCGGGACGGAAGCCAAGATGGACGCTATGTTCTCAATGTTCAGGCTACCGATACCCTCGGCAATACGGAAACTTACAACTACAATTTGGTCTACGACACACAGATTCCCACACTCGTTTCTACGGTCCCGGCTGCGAATCAGACAGTCTCGGAACTCTCGGAAGTTCGGGTTGTACTTGATGAGACAACCAGCGGTATAGATTTCATTCAGAGTACCTTCCAACTGACTCGCGAGGTCAATGGAGCAGCGGTAGATGTACCTGTTAATCTAACGAGTAACGGGACGGATGCAGCGGTTTTGACACTCGCACAACCAATCGCATTAGACGGTTCCGATGACGGCACTTACACAGTCGAAATCTCACCGATGGACTTAGCCGGGAACGTCGGCGTTACCGTTCGACGTGAATTCTATCTCGTTAGTCAAATCCGACCTGAGATTCGATTGACGATGCCTGAAACCACGGTCGTCAATGACCTGACCACGGTTACTGCCGAACTCAGCGGCTACATCGGTGCCGGTATTGATTTCGGGGCATCAACACTGACTGTCCGAAACGCACAAGACACGCTTATCTCACAGGACGAACCTGAACACGATAGTATCAATAACCTGTTAATGTGGAACATTGAGAACGCACTACCACGCGACGGCAGTGCCGATGGGGAATATACCATAACGGCGACATTCGTCGATTTTACAGGACGACGTTTCACACAACAATTTCAACGCCTTTACGATACACAAATTCCAGTCGTCGAAAGCGTACGGATCGCAACCGACTCCCAACCAGAACTTTCTACGGATAGCACAACAACTGTTGCCGAAGATTTTTCGCAGGTCACCATAACCTTTGAGGACACACCGGAAAGGACTGTTAGTGGGATTGACTTCGCCAATACCGGTGTCACGTTGACCAACCCGGCTGGTGAGAACATCGCTGTTAACAGCTTTGATGATGGCGGAAATGTTTTGACGCTCGCGTTCCAAGCGTTGACCCAGCGCGGTGAATATGTTCTCACGATTACGCCGCAGGATTTGGCTGGAAACCAGAGCGCTGTGCCCCTTGTTTACAGGTTCCGCGTCGGTGGACTCTTACCCACAGTCACTTCAGTCCTGATTGGCGGTAAATTCGGCGTTATCGTTTACGTCAATGGTGATGCTTCGGACATCGTCGCAACTTTCGCTGATTTAAGTGGTGCAGGGTTAGACTTGGATGACGGCGGTTCTACAATCGCGGTAACGAGTGCCGAAGGGCTCCCTATTCCCGGTATTACAACCTCTAACGGCATAGATCAGTTGACGTGGATACCCATAGTGCTTCCCACCAACGGCAGTGCTGATGGAAGTTATACCGTCGTCGTTACACCGAAAGACAAAGCCGGTAGACAAGGCGATGTTACTTATCGCCAGTTCGTCTACGATACACAAAAACCACGTATCACTGCTGCTACACCGGTAGCATTGAATCAGCCTGCCACCTATATCGGCTCTCTCACACAACTTCAGTTTACCGTTGAAGATGTAGGACCCGCCGGTTTAGAGTTAGCCGATCAGACGATAGAGCTCCTTGATCCGCAGGGCGCGATCGTCAATGCCACATTCACGTTTGATGAGATAAACAGTCACTTGTATCTCACCCTTGATGCACCGCTTGCGCAAGATGGTAGCGTAGACGGCACATACACAGTAAAGGTATCTCTTGTTGATAAAGCAGGAAATATTTTGGAGGCAGCGCAAACCTTCGTTTATGATTCTCAAGTGCCTCAATTAGCCGCAATCTCGGTAAATACTGAGGTACCGATGGAACTCGTGCCACAAGAGATTGCCGAAGTTGCGGAATCTATCAGCAGTATCACTCTCCAATTTGAGGAAGCGACCCGTGTTGATTTTGCGAATACCGTCGTCAGTTTAGTCGGTCCCAACGGGCAACCGATTCCGATCAATATTTCCGCTGATGGCCTTACGCAACTTACCGCACGCTTTGTTGCACTCACCCAAGCAGGATTGTACACACTCTCTGTCACACCGCAAGACATAGCAGGCAATGTCGCACAAGGTGCGTTACAATACGCGTTTCGACTCGATTTCGTTCTGCCGAGTGTGAGTGTTGTCGAATTGGGTGGACAGATTGGCGATGTTGTTTTCCTCAATGGTGGTAATACCACGATAGTCGCCACTTTGATTGATGGTACAGGCTCCGGACTCGCTTTAGGTGATGGCGGTTCAAGCATTGTGGTAACGGGACCTTCAGGGGCAGTTGTTCCCGGTCAGACGCGCACAATCGGAACCAACCAGTTGGGGTGGCAACCCATATCCCTGCCGACTGATGGGAGTGTGGATGGGCGATATACTGTCACGATCACACCGATTGATCAAGTCGGAAGACAGGGCGATGTCGTTCATCGGGAGTTTATCTATGATACCGAGGAACCTCGGATAACCGCATCTTCTCCGCTCACTTTGAGTCAACCTATGTCTTATATCCCTGGAGGTTTGAACCAATTCTCGTTTACTGTTGAAGATGTCGGACCGGCAGACCTGCTTCTGGAAGCGCAAACAATTGAGTTGATAGATAGTTCGGGAAGTGCTCTTCCCGCAACCTTGACTTATGACGAGTTGACAAACCAGCTTTATTTGACGCTGTCTTCCCCGTTTGCGCGAGATGGTAGTGTCGATGGCGCATATACCATGCGAGTATCTCTCGTTGATAGAGCAGGCAATGTTCTGAATGTCGAGCACGCTTTGATCTATGATTCTCAAGCACCCCAGCTCGCTTTGGTGGTGGCGGATACGGAGACACCCGTCGAACTTATTCCACAAGGGAGCGCCGAGATTTCAGAACCTGTCAGCAGTATTACCCTTCACTTTGACGAAGCAACAAGGGTTGATTTCAACAACACTGTCGTTACTTTGGTAAGTTCTGGTGTCTCTGCGACGACTGGTGATCCTGAAGTTGTAGATATTCCACTCACATTGCAAGATAACGGCACCTCTCAAATCACTGTCAGTTTCGCGGAATTGAACCAACTCGATACATACATACTCTCTGTTACACCGCAAGATATAGCAGGGAACGTCTCACCAGCACCAACGGATTACACCTTCACCCTTGATATACCCTTGCCGATTGTCAGTTCTGTCATTATAGGCGATATCGAGACGGCAGCTGGCGGCGATGTTGTTTACATCAATGCAAGCAATACGATTATCGGCGCAGTACTTGAAGACCCATCAGAGACTGGATTAGATTTCAGTAACGAGGGTTCCGATATTACCGTCGCAGACACGGATAACTTAATCGTTCGCGGCGTAACTGGGTCTAACGGCGTAGACCTCCTTATATGGGAACCGGCAACCTTCACAACCGATGGGACGACGGATGGGAGATACGGCGTATATGTTACCCCGGTTGATAAAGCAGGACGTGAGGGGAACACCGTTTACCGTGAGTTTATCTATGATACGCAGGAGCCGGAGATTAGTGACGCGGAACCAATTGATCTCAGCCAACCCGTTTCTTATATCAGTGAGAGTTTAAGGCAGTTCCGATTCACTGTAGCCGATGTTGGGCCCGCAGACCTCGTGTTAGCGGATCAGAATGTTAGTCTACGCGATGCCAGTGGGAACTTAGTCCCGGCGCGCCTCACAAACGATACCGGAAACCAGGTCTTCCTTACACTTGACCAGCCTTTACCGCGGGACGGGAGCATGGATGGTGAATATACCGTTGTTATTGCCTTCGCAGATAGAGCTGGGAACGCACGCAATATCGAACATACGCTTATCTATGACACGCAATCGCCAACCGTCGTTAGCACAGTCCCTGCTGATGGGGCACTCCTTACGGAGGATATTACACAGATACAGGTAACACTCAACGATGAAGGTGGAAGTGAGATCGACTGGTCAATGACAACAATCACACTCGTAAACCCGAGCGGACAGGAGATACCTGGCGAACTCGTCAATAATGGCACAACAACGTTGACGCTTAGCACGAATCAACTCGTTGAGGATGGACGATACATCGTCCGTATTCATGCTATTGACCGAGCAGGGAACGGTGGGGTAACATCGATTGAACGCAGTTTTGTACTGTCGAGATATTTACCGACCATCACTTCTACAGAACCGAGAACCGCACCAGCCGACGAAGCGTTTACGAATGAAGAAATTGAACAGATAGAGGTGAATCTCGAAACCGATGATGCGAACCATCTGTCAACGCTTCGGCTCTTAAATCCGGCGAACCAAGTTGTCGCGGGTCAGCAAGAGCGAGCGAGTGGTCGGTTAATATATAATCTGGTACGTCCACTCGCGACGGACGGTTCCGAAGACGGTATCTATACCATTGAGTTTACACCTATCAGTGCTTCTGGGCGAAGCGGTGAAGTTCAGCGATTGACCTTCACCTACGATACACAGGCACCAGAAATTGAGAGCGATGATGCGATTCAATTCGTCGTCGCTGCAGCTGCAGGTAATAATTCATTGACCGAGATTCGCGCCACGCTCACCGACGACACGTCTGGCATTGATTGGGAAAATCTTGACGATGCATGGATAACTTTTGAGCAGGTGTCCCCGAACCGTACTAAAGTGTCAGGACACATCTCTGAGGATACACAAGGCACGCTGACCTTCCTGCTAACAGTTCCACTCGCAGACAACGGTTCTGCTGATGGCGAGTATGAGCTTACTATTAACCCAGTAGACCGCGCAGGGAACGATGATGAACCTTATGAAAGGGTCTTCGTCTACGATACCAGTCCGCCGATGATTGATGTGAGCACACTGCTTATCAACGAGGTACCGCTGATTGTTGATATTGATGCCGAGAACTATCCGAGCGCGGTTTCTGCGACCGGTGGTGTCGTTATACAAGCAAGTATCTTTGATACAGGTTTAGGGGTCGACCTCACACAATCACAGATTACTGTCCGAGGCCCAGATGGATCGGAAGTTACTGGGAGCACACAACAGAACGGTGTAGACACAATCGTGTTTAAATCCGGTGGATTGACGCTACAAGGACATTATCAGGTTACGGTTACCGGTGTCGGCAACGATTCCGAACGCCTCGGATTCGCACCGATCGATTCCGTCACAACGCGATTCCTTTATGAAACGGACGAACCGACCGCCGCTGTAACCAGTGATGGCGGCGAAACCGAATTAACCGATGAGCCGATCCTTTTTGAAGGCACAGCCTCGGACCCCGAAGGGACACAGCGAATCGGTGACGGAGAGATCACTGTTCCGCCATCCGGTGTCTGGCTCGTCGAAATTGTCGGCATCGGCCCAGACGACCAACCGATTGATCCGGTCCCCGCTGTTGACGATAGCGGCGCACAAGAGGAACCGTGGAGCCGTTGGTCAATCGACTTCCTGCCGTCGCGTTCCGGTGAATACGAATTAGATGTTCGTGTTACCGATAACGCCGGAAATTATGCCGTTTATGACATCGGCACCTACACAATGTCTGTATCTCTTACCTTCCGCGGTTCGACATTTGGATGGCCAAATCCGCTCCGACTCTCAAATCGGGATGTCGCATTCTTCTCCTATGATGTCAACGTACCCCTCGGAGAGACGATTAACCTCACCTTGAGCATCTACGACTGGAGTGGAGACATGGTGCGAACAGAAGAATATTCCAATGTTGTATCCGGGCAGCGTAACGATCAATTGGTTAAATGGAATTTGGAGAATCAAGCTGGCACACCTGTTGCAAGAGGTCTCTACATCTTCCGTTTAGAAGCCGTCAATGCAGCAGGAAATAGCGCGAATGTGGTCGGTAAAGTGCTTGTCGTTGACTAATTTGTGACCCGCTCGTCGTGCTTCACAGAACTTGCAGGCGGGGTTTGTAACCCCGCTCACAATGCTTATTATTTTACAAAAAACACACAGGTCCTAAAAGATACTAAAAATTAGGGTAAGGAGAACTCATGATGCTCAAAAGAGGGGTTTCCGTTCTAATCGCAATGGCACTTCTCATAATAACCGCAGCGGCTCAAAACGCGCACGCAGTTGATATTCACGATGGCGCAGGAACAGCGGGTGCCGCATTCCTCAAAATTGAAGGCGGCAGCCGGCCCGCTGGATTGGGCGGTGCCTTCACTGGGCTTGCCAACGACATCAATACCATCTTTTGGAATCCGGCAGGGTTAACCGCTGTCCACGACCGCGAATTGACAGCGATGCAACACTTCTCATTCGCCGAAATTAGCAACCAAACCATCGGATACGCACAGCGCTTAGAACGGCTCGTCTGGGGCGCCAGTTTCCTCGGAAGTTTCACAGAGATTGAACGCCGACAGGGACCCACAGAAGACCCAGATAGCACCGTAACGGTCGGTGGGTTCGCTACAGGCTTATCTCTCGCTTATCCACTCAGTACAGCACTGTCCATCGGTGGGACAGCGAAAATAATCTCAGAGCAATTGGATATTCAGAATGCATACGGTGTTGCAGCGGATGTCGGAATCATCTTGCAACTGCTTGAGAATCATCTCGGCATCGGGGTGGCTGTTCAGAATGCAGGGGTTTTAGGTGGCGGTGAAAACTTACCGATGGCAGTCCGCGCAGGACTCGCTTACAGAACGTGGAAAGAAGTGGCTGCAGCGGCTGAAGAACCCATGGCTGTACAGGAGGTGTGGGCGTTGGTCGCAGACGCACATCTTCCGCTCATTGACGCAAATCCGAGTTTTCATCTGGGTATAGAGCGGTGGTTTTACGATAGCATCGCTGCACGGATCGGATACCGAATCGGTATGAACGAGAACCCGAGCGACGGTTTGTCACTCGGTGTCGGCGTACGCCGCAGCGGTGAGGACGTATTGGCGAATATTGACTTCCAATTTGATTACGCTTTTGTACCGGACGCGTATCTCGGGAACGCGCATCGCGTCTCTTTCATCACACGCTTTTAAATAGTTTAGGACTTACGCATATCGCTCTTTTGTACCACAATCTGTTAGATTGTGACACCAGAACGCTGTGTTTTCAGAAGAATTTCATCTAACAGAGCCACCTATAGCCAAAAGTGCGTAAGTCCTGTAGTTATCAGTTTTCAGTACGATTTCTCTGCGAAAAATCTTTCAGTCATCAGGTAATACCTTGTGGCGGTTACTTTTCGTTTCACTGCCACAATACACCTCTTAACTGAAAACTGAGTACTGTTAACTGACAACTATTAAAACTGACGGCTCCTAAACACTCGCTTCAAGCATCCGTTCGATCGGTGCTCGGGCTTTGTTGATGGTTTCAGCACTGAGTGTAATCTCGAATTCGCTGAGATCGTCCTTCTGATCGATCGCTTCGAGAATATTGGCGATTTTATTCAGGTTCACGCGCGCCATGTGTGAGCATCGAACTGAGCAGGCTGTCCAGAATTGGACTTCCGGGAACTCTTGCGCGAGGTTAGAGGTTAATTCGCACTCCGAAGCCACGAAAGCGCGTTCGAGTTTGTTCGCCGCAACACGTTCCGCAATATCCTTCATGATCTGGCTCGTGCTACCGTAAAAATCTGCCTCTTTCAAGACATCCGGACGGCATTCCCAGTGCGCATAGAGTTTACGGTGTCCGTGCCCTTTCGGAATTTCAAAGGATTCACGGATCGCGAGCAGGTCGTCGAGTGTAAATTTTTCGTGAACTTCACAGACCGCACCGCGGGCTGTATTGTCTTTGCCGGGATAGACGATATTTTTCTCATCTCTCAACTCTTCTTCCAAATTCTGCGCGAAAAAAATATCCGGGACAAAGATGAGGGTATCCCCAGGCATCGTTTTTGCAATGTGCGCTGCATTGGCTGATGTACAGCAGATATCCGACTCCGCCTTCGCATCGGCATAACTATTGATGTAGATCATTACCGGCGCGCCAGGATAAAGCGATTTTAGTTCCCTAACGTCCTCGGCACCGAAGTTATCCGCGAGTGAGCAACCCGCTGACTTGTCGGCGACTAACACCGTTTTACTCGGATTCAGGATCTTTGCTGTTTCCGCCATAAACGGGACACCATTAAAGATGAGATACGGTGCCTCTGTGTTTGCAGCGTACATGCTCAAACCGAGTGAATCGCCTTGCTCCTCTTTTTCTGACAATCCGAAGACAAGCGGCTCCATATAGTTGTGACCAAGCATCACAACGTTATGTTTCTGTTTAAGGGTCCGTATTTTGTGGATGGTCTTCGCGTGCGCCTCTATGTCAAGAAACGTTAAACTGGGGTGATGACGATTGTACAACTCCTGCTTAACGTCCTCAATACTGAGGTCCGTCGTACAGTTTGGTACATCTGTCGCGTGCGGAGTATCTCCGTTAGAATGCATGACGGTCATCTTGTTGACACGCTCCAAGTCAATCGCTAATAGATAGGGTTTGTTTTCCAGGCGGGGTTTGTAACCCCATTTTGCAGGCGGGGTTTGTAACCCCGTTACATAAGCTGCAAACCCGATGAGCGATTCTTGTTTTATCAGTTCTATTAGGATACACTTAAAACAATTTCTTTGTCAAGCCCTAATATACCAAAATATCATAGAAATGCGAAATTTTTGTCAAATTCTCTTAAAAAGAACAAAAAACATATCTGCTTTTGTGCTTATTCTCTGTTTTGTTTATGGATTGACCCCCGATGCGGAGGGGATTTCTTCAAAATTAAGAGGGAAGATTGCGTTGGGCGTAATTCTGTCCGGCGTTGCATACACAACGCACGCACTTATTAAACGCGATAGACAGATAGCAGAGAAACTGCGACATCATCTCGGGGTGCCTGAACGTGTCGTCGAATTTGAACGTGGATTTGACTTCTGGCGTATCGAGCATTACGCGGATCGGCACTATATTTTTCGCAATAACCGGTTGCTAACTATGCGAAACGGGGGGACAAACCCCGCCTACAGTCACAGTGTTTATGATGTACCGCATAATTCAGGTGTGTGGTTTGGCTGGCAGGATAGGAGAGGATTGGCGGAAAAAGCGGAAGGGTGGAAGTTTGGAAAGAAGAAGTACCCTTCCAATCTTCCAATCTTCCAATCTTCCATTTTTTTTCCTTTTCTTACTGATATGCCCGTTTCAGGGTGCCCCAGGTGGTTGCGACTTTGCCTTTTGGACTCACTGCGAGCCCCTCAACTTGTATCTTCCGATCCTGGTCGGTTGGCAATCGAACGTTCGCTTGATCCGCGATCGTGGCTTTCACATTAGTCGTCACGAAAATTGCGTCTATCATGGTCGCATCTTCGCGCGTGGCGATGCGTAAGGTCGTTTCACCGGCTTGCTTGAACTTCCATTCCCGGTCAAATGTTCCACCGTCTAACCAGTGATTGATGCGGTCCCAGTGCCATGCGGCACCTCCTGCGACACCCCAGCGAAACTCCGTATTACCGGTTTGCTGCGCATTTTCATCCGGATCCGCAGGCATCCAATTGACCCAGAAAGAGTCGCTATTGCCATCCCACGCGATGACGTGTCCCCACAACGCATAATCACCAGGTTCCGGAATATTGATGATAAAATTCGCGTGTCCTTTATCACCGCCACCTGTGAGGGGTTCGCCCTCCATCCAGATAAATTTTCCATCAGAGGCGTTGTCATCGTCAGCAATAATCATGGGGTCCACAATTTCATTTGCTAATTCGGCTTCGAGGGCAATTTCGACCTCTGCATTGAGTCCAACAATGCCGCATAAGAAAATAGTTAATATGCTCAGTGTTAATGTTGTTATATGTTTCACTGAAAACCTCCTTTCTACTGTCTGAAATACGCGGGCAGCTCTGTCAAACCGCCCGCGGTAGAGTAAGTCAATTTCCTATCGTCCAGCTTTAAGTGCTGCCCACGTTGTGGCGAGTTTCGCTTGCGGTTCGACAGGTGTAATAGAATCTTCGGGAAGCGGATCACGAGGACCGACTTCCGCTTCGTCCTCAGAGAGATTGTCGGTGATGTAGATGACATCCAACATCGTCGCATCTTCCCGAACTCCGATACGAAGGGTGGTGTCTCCAGCCGCTTCTATTTCCCATTCCCGTTCAAATGTCCCACCGTCGAGCCAGTGGTTAATTCGATCCCAGTGCCACTCAGCACCGCCTGCGACACCCCACCGAAACTCTGTATTGCCAGTTTCTTGGGAATTTTCATCCGAGTCCATAGGCATCCAATTGACCCAGAAAGAGTCGCTATTGCCGTCCCAGGCGAGGACTTTACCCCAGAGCGCATAAGTGCCGGGCTCTGGAATATGGATGTTAAATGTCACCGAACCGGCATCACCACCACCCGTGAGCGGTTCACCCTCCGCCCAGACAAACTGTCCGCCAGAGGCGTTTGGATCGTCAGCAATGATCATCGGTTCTTCAATCATATCCGCCATTTCTGCCTCGATCGCTCTATCATAGCCGTAACCGATACCGCTTGTTAGCAGTAAACCAAAAATAAAAAGTGTACCTAAGACCAATGTCTTGAAGCGCATAGGAACTCTCCTTTTGTGAGTTGTCAGTTATTGGTTAAATAGGACTTACGGATGATGCTCTTTATGTACCACAAACTGTTAGTTTGTGTTCCAAAAACGCTGGATTGGACGAAGAATTTCATCCAACAGAAGGGTTTACACCCCAAATTGCGTAAGTCCCGGTATTGTCTGTTCTGCGTGTTTGTGATTACATTTTTCTCATGGGGTTCGGATTCTGCCCCACAGTTGGATTTGTAATCTGGACGGTTCTATCGGAAGCACATCCGAACTGTTGTGCCATTTCGGTTGCGCTGCCCATGCACCGTTATCAATCAATTCGCGGCGTTCACTGCCGTCAGCGTGCATGAGGTGAACAACCCATCTGCCGTCCTTCTCAAATTGAAACGCGATGGAATCTCCATCGGGTGCCCATGCAGGAACAGCCTCGTCTGTCGGTGTATCCGTGAGCGCTGTTTTGTTTCCGCCGTCTTCCGCATCCATGATGTACAGATCGAAGTCTGCCAGTTCTACCTCTCGATGCATGGCGGAATATACGATGCGTGTCCCGTCAGGCGACCAAGCCGCGTAAGTGTCCATCAACGGTTGATGTGTTAATCGCCGTTCAACTCGGCTATCGAGGTCAACGACGTATATATCCCAGTTGAATTCCCGTTTTGAGTGGAAAACAAGCGCATTTCCGTCAGGCGACCAAGCCGGTGCCTCATCTTGAAACCGGTTTTCAGTGAGACGCACCACTTCGCCATTATTGAAATGAAACAGATAAATATTGAAATGTCCGCCTCGGTTTGATCCGAAAGCGAGACGGGTGCCATCAGGCGACCAAGCCGGTGCTTTATCCGTCGCAGGATGATGGGTCAACCGTCGCTGATTGGTACCATCGGATTGCATCACATAAATCTCATGGTTCCCGTCGCGGCGAGAAAAAAAAGCGATTTGGGTGCTGTCGGGGGACCACGTCGGATAGTAATCCGCTGCAGGACTGTGCGTTAAATTGATGGGTTGCTTTCCGGTTGTGTCTGTCAGGTAGATTTCCCAATCACCGCTCACATCCGAGGAGAACGCAATCGGCACAGGCGAATCCGATTGACAAAAAACATTACCTGTTAAAAAGGAAAACATCATCAAAAAACTACAATAATATACTAACAAAATTCGCATTTTTTGTCTATATTTTTTTAATTTACGACTTACGCATGCCGCTCTTTTGTACCACAAACTTCCCAGGTTGTGCCATCAGAGTGCCATGTTTACAGAAAACTTTCATCTAACAGAACCACCTATAGCCAAAATTGCGTAAGTCCTGTCTTAACTGAATACTGAAAGGTTTTTCGCAGAAAAACCGTACGGATAACTGACAGCCATTAAAATTTTCCGTCACGCACTTCAAAATGCGTCGGTTTATGGAGTGTTGGACCGCCGATCCGAACCCATTCTGCCATCCATTCAATCATCTCGCCTAAAGAGACGCGCGGGTATCCGAAAAGTTGGTGACATCGAGCGGCGTTGCTTAGCAATGCCGTTGGTGCTTCTTCACCTTCAAAACGGGGCGATTTATTGAAAATTTCGCCGAAACGCGCCGCAAGATAGCGTATAGAGACAGTCTCCGGTCCCGTTACATTGAGAACCAACGGTGGACTTTGGCAGTGCGCGAAAGCCTTTAACGCCACTGCGTTCGCATCGCCTTGCCATATCACGTTCACATTGCCCATTTCCAACGAAATAGTTTCTTCAGTATAAACTTTTTCAGCGATGTCTAACAGAATCCCGTAGCGGAGGTCTATCGCATAATTGAGTCGTAGGATTGCCATCCGTATACCCAATTGCGACGAAAAATGCGTACATATCCGTTCACGACTCAGACACGATTGCGCATATTCACCAATCGGCGCAACCGGTGAACACTCAGTCGCACCACCGTGAGCGATCGGTGTTAGCGGGTAGACATTCCCGGTCGAAAAGATGACCAATCGAGAGGCACGAAACTTTTCCGCGATACGTCCCGGCATATAACCGTTCATTGCCCACGTCAGACTTTCATTACCCGTTGAACCGAACTTCCGACCCGCCATCAGGATTACGTTTTCGGTCTCAGGTAAGTTTTGTAGGTCGCTTTCGGAAAGTAGATCCGTTGCAATCGTTTCGATACCGGCTGCGTGCAAATCTTCTCGCACATGCGGTGTCGAAAATCTGGAGACACCTATCACCTTTTTAGTAACCCCTGCCCGCTCGATAGCAAGTTTCGCCTGTTTAGCGAGTGTTGGACCCATCTTCCCACCAACACCGAGGATGAGGATATCGCCTTCCAGCGTAGCAACTGCTTCTATCACCTCACTTGTCGGTTCGGACAGGTATGATTCTAACTGGGGTTCTGTCTGTATCAATGTGCCATGCAAATTTAGCGATGATTGCGGACGTGCCATCGTTATTTCCAAGTTGCGTCTGTCGTGGGATAAGGTATGAGACTACATCGTAGCAAATTTTCGGTTTTGTTTCAACACCAAAGCGTTAATTCGTTAATTTCGATTCGGATACCTGTAGTGTCTTACGGAGATACACTTTTCGCGCAACGGAATCCCAGCGCACCGATACCCGCATACGTCGGACTTGTCCCGTGGCGGTTCGAGGCACGCAACCATTCAGGTTCACTGTTCCAGCCACCACCACGGATGACGCGGAAGTCTACGATGTTCTCGAAATCGTCAACAATCTCGTCAACGTTGTCCGCACCAGCGGTCGGGTTTCGAAGTGGCGAGTTGGCATAGAAATCAGCCTCATAGCCGTCAAGGCACCACTCCCACACGTTACCGGCGATGTCGTGTACACCGTAGTCGTTCGCTGGATATTCGCCGACAGGCGTGGTTATACCGATATTCTTGCCGTAGTTTGCTCGGTTGAAATTGATGCCGTTGCCCCACGGGTACTGTTTTTTCTCTAACCCGCCGCGCGCCGCTTTTTCCCACTCCGCTTCTGTCGGTAAACGTTTATCCATCCAGACCGCATAAGCCATCGCCGCGTACCAACTCACATAACGAACAGGCTGTTCGCGTTCACCAAGCGGAAAATTATTTCTCTTCCAATCCTGCAAATAATTGCCGTCGTGGAACTTTTCATCAATCTGTTCTTTCTGCCACGCTGGGTTTGCAAGAACGAAATCCTTGAATTCGCCGTTGGTCACCTCGTTTACATCTATGTAAAACGCATCGAGATGGACGGTATGCACCGGTTGCTCATCCGGATCAGCGAGCCCATCATTACTGCCCATCTCAAACTCACCTTCTGGGATTAGAACCATTCCATCTGGGATCATCGGTTCCGGTGCTGGCTCTGCTGCAGGTTCCGGTACAGGTTCAGGGGTTGGTGTAATCTCAGTGCTTGGATCCGCACCCACCAACTCCGTGGGACCGACCTCATCTGCTTCTTCACGTTGCCCACAACTCACAAGATAAAAAGCAAAAAAACATATAAGTGCTAAACCGATCAATCTAAATAAAATTTTCATTAATAAACCTCCAAATAATTGTCAGTCTCCCACTCACTGACACGCAAATGATAATCTCGCCACTCTTCGCGTTTCACCTGAATGTAGTTGTCGGCGTACGTTGTGCCGAGTGCGTCCTTGATGACTTCATCTTGTTCAAGTGCGTCTGCTGCTTCACCGAGCGTCGCCGGTAGAGAATAGATTCCGCGTCGTTGGAGCTCATCTTCTGGCACTTCATAGAGGTTGTCCTCGTTTTGCACGCCCGGATCAATTTGGTTTTCGATGCCGTCCAGTCCTGCAGCAAGGAGGACTGTCGCCGCAAGATAAGGGTTCGCCGCACCGTCGCCCAATCGGTTTTCGATGCGTCCAGGGGCAGGAATCCGGTCATCGAGAAACAGGTTTGTCTGGTTTTCCGCATCCCAGAGGCTCATGTGAAAGTGCGCGCCGTTACCCGTTAGATGCGTAAACGGTTTTGGCATAAAGGTTGCCAGCAACCCGCTCTCTTCAGCAAGTGTTTTGACCATCCATTTGAAGAAGGTGTGTCGATCGGCTGTCGTCAGCGCGTCCGAATAGGTCCAGTTCGCCTCAAACTGACACGTGCCGTCTTCGTGGTCATTTGCGTAGGGTTCCCACCCCAATTCTTGCATGTACTTGATCAAAGTCGTCATTATGTCAAGGTTGCGATGCAACGCTCTTAGATCGTAGCGCGGTAACATTTGAAACGCTTTAAAGGGAAGCGAACAGCACGTTGAAAACGGAATTGAGAGCGACTTTAATACGCGCCACGGAGCGTTACGGTCGCGATGGTATGTGTATAGTTGAGAAAGTCGAGAAACGGATCCATTTCGTTCGTTCGGTTTTGCGTAATCTGATAATCGGCATTGAGTGTTAGGTGTGAGTTAAACTGCCAATTCAGCTGGAGGTTCGCACCTATCTGTTTATCGCTACGATCTGGAGCATCTTCCGTAATAATTCCCATCTCGTTCAGGATCTGTCTGCCTTGAAAGTCTATCCACACGCTGGACAGCCGAAGTCTGAGCCACCGTCCCGTCTCGATCCTATAAAAGGTACTCGCCGCGACCTCCGTACTAACAAACGTAAAGAAATCGACATTGGAACGGTTCAGAAACAGGTTAACCTCTTCCTGAAACATGAGTTGTTCAGTTGCAACTTGAATCAGTTTCGCAGAACCGATATGTCGCAAATCGTTTCGACGTTCGTTATCCTCAAGCCCTGCTACACCTAAGATGAGGTTGTTTAAATTCGTTTCGTAGCTGCTGTGTTCTAATCCATATTCCAGTTTACCGAGTATCTGTTCAAGGATCCCAAACTGCAAGCGTGCGTTCATGTTATGGGTGTTAGAACCGATGAGTAGGAAATCCTCTCTGCGTGATTCTGCGTCGTCGAACCGGTGTAGCCGAAAATTATAGTCCAACACACGTCCGAACCGGAACCCGAATTGCTGCGCCATGTTGTTATAAACATTTGAGGTACGGAGGAGACGTTGCACCTGATATGAGGCAACAAGAGGCGGTAGACTCGCCACCGGTTGGAAACGAAGTTCAGTTGACAAGGCGTTACTGAACGCGTTGAACTCGCTGAGTTTGCCTTCCGCACCGGTGTAGTTTTCAACTTGTGGTGTATATTGTAGTTTCAATCGAAGTTTATTGACAATCGGTAAATCGCCGCTCAAGTTGACACCGAACCGGTTAATCAAACCTGAAAGTTGCGGATCGTCTTGCCCAGCGAGGCTACTCGTATACGGGTCAACGCTCAAACCGAGTTCAATGTGATTGTTGAACGTATTAGAGATGTGCGCATTGACGGTCAACGCTGCAGGTTCAGTTTCGGACGTTTCGGGTTCCCTTTCGAGGAGGCTCTGTCCGAATTCGGTCTGAAGTTGTGCACAGAGGGAACTCATGCCCAGATGTATAAAGGTGAGGAGACATAATCGGAAAAAGAAGATTTTTTTCTCCATTATTTTTTATTTATCCTTATAATCGTTGTGTTTTTCCGCGCTCGCGTGGATATCCTGAAAAACCCTTCCCTTCTCAAGTTTATCCAGCCATATATGCCGATTGACAGAGCAGTCACCTGTTACCGGGTTACACTGTAAAAAGAAGCCAATCAGCCCACTGGGGGTAAGTTTCTCTGTCAGGATTTCTATTGCAAGTTCATAAAGTTCCGTATCTGTCAGTTTTTGAACCGTTTTTCGAGATAGTTTTTTCTCTCCGGCGAGAACTGTCTTCGCTACGGCTGCGAATTTTCGATCTGACTGGCCTGCCGCGCGCGCGTTTTCAATCTTTTTAATTTCTTTGAGGCCCGTTTCCCGATCAATTTTATCGAGCCATTTATGCCGCTCAATCGTATAATCGCCTGTCCCTGGCTCACACTGTCTGAGGAACCGAGAGACTCCACTTGGACCGAGTTTCTCCAAAAGTGTTGCAATACCGAGTTCAAAAAACTCAATATTAGTCATCTTTAATGCGTTCATTCTTAACTTCCTCTAACCAGATATAAGGGTTTTCAACGCGAACTTGTAGTAGCACCCTGATGCGGTTAGCTCTCCTGAGCAACCTGTTATCCGTTGTAAGGAAGACATCAACCTCGCTGCTCTCGGCACAGGCAAGGTGCAATGCATCAAACCATTTAAATCCCAGGGTTTCAAGTTCTTGACCTCTCGCATTTTCAATTGCACCTATTGAATGAAACGTTTTGATGCGCACGATCCAACTGAGTTCTCATGAAATCACGTTGGATTTGATTTGGGGTGTTGTTGATTTCAAGAATCAAGACGTCACTTGTAACCCAGAGCCACCGCCCTGTAAAACAGGACTTGAGAAGAGTCTGGATAGTTTCAGTTTCCCGACGGACTTGAATCTGTGTCTGATCATTAAATGGACGATTCAAACAGCAGGTATCAAGGTAAATTTTCCAGTTGTGAAGAAGTGTTGTCACGCAGTATCTCTAATCTTTAAAAAAAATAAAACTTACGCTATTCAATTATCCCCGTTTGTGGGCTTGAAGCCGTTGCATAGAGTTTCCGCGGAATACGACCCGCTAAAAACGCGGCTCTACCCGCTTCGACGGCTTTTCGCATCGCCTCCGCCATTAGCACTGGACGATGCGCCTTCGCAACGGCTGTATTGAGCAAAACACCATCACACCCTAACTCCATCGCAATCGCTGCATCCGAGGCGGTCCCAACCCCGGCATCGACAATGAGCGGGACCTGCACAAGATCGCGGATAATCTGAATGTTATAAGGATTACGGATGCCCATCCCAGAACCGATCGGGGCACCTAACGGCATCACCGCTGCACAACCGAGGTCTTCTAATTTCTTACAGGTAATCGGATCGTCGTTACAATACGGTAGCACCGTGAAACCGTCTTTCACAAGGGTTTCCGCCGCGCTGAGCAGCTGCTCCACATCTGGAAACAGCGTCTGATCGTCCCCAATGACTTCGAGCTTGATAAGCACTGTCCCGAGTGCTTCGCGTGCAAGGTTCGCAGTTAGAATCGCGTCTTTTGCTGTGAAACAGCCGGCAGTATTCGGCAGGATCGTCATATCGCGTTCGCGTAGGAGCGAGAATAGGTTTTCTCCAGAGGTGTCCGTAAATTTCACACGACGCATTGACACCGTCGCAATTTCGGCACCGCTCGCGGCGATGGACTCCGTCATGATATGAAAATTCGGATACCCCGCCGTTCCAATCAGCAATCTTGATGTATACGTTTGGTCTGCGATTTTGAATTCTTGCATTTTGGGTTTCTTTTTATTTTACCAGTTGTCGGAAACAGTTGGATTTCGACCATCAGTTACAAGAGAGTCTTGATTCACCAAACCTCTCTTTACTTTGACCAAGAACTCGATTTCCGATATTTAAAAATAGGCGCGAGTTCTTGGTCAAGGCTGATTGCTGACCGCTGACGGCTATTCTTATTTTTTAGGACTTACGCATGCGGCTCTTTTTGTACCACAAACTGTTAGTTTGTGATATAAAAACGCTCGATTTTACGAAAATTCCATCTAACAGAGCGATTTACATGCCAAATTGTGTAAGTCCTATTTTTTATAGAATTCTACGCCGACACGTTTAATCTCGGCAATCATCTCCGGGTTACGGATATTCTCGAAAATGGACAGATCAATAGTGTAAGGCAGGAGTTGGTCATCGAGATCATTTGCAATCCGGGAGAGCGTTGTATGTGTCAACGCATCCCCACCGCGAAGCGTCAGATCGATGTCGGACCCGTTTTTATAATTGCCTCTGGCACGAGACCCGTATAGCACGGCTTCTTCTACCTGTGGATATCGCGCAAGAACATCACGAATTTTTTTCAGCGTTTGAGCGGACAAGCCGTATTGCATCCTTAAGCGGTTCCTTCCACTTTTAGTTGTTGCAATCGAGTGAACAACTTCTCAAATTCAGCAAAGTAAACACTGCGAATAGTCATAACAACTTGAGCTGCGATTTCTTCATCATAAGTATGTGAGGTGAGATTGCGTTTATCAACCATATCCATCCAGATTTCGCCGTTTTCAATCAGGCCATTCCTGAAAGCAATCCGCGTCGTATCCCGCGAACCGTAGAGATTGACTGTCCCTTGTGCTTCGAGGAAATTTTTCAGGGTTTTCCAAGCGAGTTCGTGTGTGTATTCAAACCCTTGTATTAATCCTTGTGCTTCTAAGTCTGAAAGTTCCCGTTGTTCCGCAAGCTTGATAGCTGCTCTTAATCGATCCAAAGCCCTTTCAAAACTATTTGCGCGTTGAATCCAGCGTACCTCTTGGCTTTGCATAGTATTGTGCCTACAAATCTATCTTTGAGCTTTTCCAATTAGTATAACAGATAACAAGTCTGTCTATCAAGTGCTTTCCCAACGCAATTAACCACCTTGGACAGCGCGTATTATCTCCACATCGCTATTTTCATGGAGTTTCGTCGCCTGCCACGCCGTTTTCGGGATAACCTCCCGATCCACAGCAACAGCGATACCTGCCTGCATCGGCTCTAATTCTAAAGCGACGAGCAGATCGTAAACATTGATATTGAGGCGTACCTCTTTCTCTTCGCCATTCACGCGTATCTTCATATTTTTTAGGGTTGTTACGGCACACGGTGTGTACCTACTGCTTTAAAAACCGGTCCAACTGAAATGGAGCGATTATCTCTGAAGTCTCACTTGTCAAAACTAATTTGGCGACCTCGTAAGCCGTAATGGGTGTAAGTAAAATACCGTTGCGATAATGACCTGTCGCATATATCAGGTTCTCAACAGGTGTTTTGCCGAGTATCGGGGCGTTGTCTCTGCTGCCCGGACGTAAGCCTGCCCATGTTTCGAGGATCGGCAATTCATAGACACCCGGCACCGCTTCCCACGCACCGCGGAGCAGTTCAAACACACCACCAACCGTTAAACGTGTATCGAACCCCATCTCCTCGCTCGTCGCACCGACAATCAGCCTGCCGTCAGTTCTCGGCACCAGATACACCGATGTCGAATACCTTGCTCGGACAGTGCGGATAACCGAATTGATGGCGATGCCTTCTTCCATCTCCAGTGCCAGCATCTGTCCTTTCACAGGACGCACGGGCGGGATAATCGCCTCTGGAACCCCTGCCATCTGCGCAGACCAACATCCCGCTGAGAGAATAACAGTATCAGCGTTTTGGAAACCGTCCTGTGTCTGAACGCCGATTGCGATGCCGTTTTCAATGACGACCCTTTCAACCGTGCTGTTTCCATATAAGGTGCCACCGTGCTGCTGATAGGCGCGCTGCAGTGCCGTTACCATAAGCCGATTATCGACTTGGTAATCGTTTGCACAGTGAATCGCTGCCGTCACACGCGGTGAGAGGGCGGATTCAATATCACGCGCCTCCCGTCCCGTCAACCAGTTCACGTCAAGTCCTAAATTCCGTTGCGCCTCGTAAAGATGCCGGAGTTGGTCCGTGTCGTCAGGTTCTAACCCCACAATGAGCGTGCCTTCATCCCGGTAACCGACGGACATCTGCGCGTCTGCCTCTAATTCGGCGACCCATTGCGAATAACGTTCTAAACTTTGGCAACCGAGTTTCAGGAGTTCCGGCTCTTCGCTATGTGCCTCAGCGAGTGGGGCAAGCATACCCGCAGCTGCCCAAGAGGCGGCACGTCCGGCATCGGAGCGATCATAAATGGTGACAGTAACACCCGCTTTCGCCAGCTGCCACCCGATACCGAGTCCTATCACACCGCCACCGATGATGATAATCTTCTTGTGTGTCATTAATTCAACAGAAAATAACTATTCTTCTAAGATATTGACAAAACAGTCTTTGGCATCAACTGTTTTGGAGATTAACCCGTTTTGATATGCGAACTTTGCGAAGGCATCCCATTTTTCTACGGATTGTACCTGGGTCGTCGCGAATACATCGAGGGTATCCCGAAACGCCAATTCTTCTAACTCTTTGCTGGCATCCGGGTTCGCCTGAAAAAAGAGTTGAAGGGCATCGTCCGGATTCTCCTTCGTCAATCGGATCGCTTCCTGAATCGCCGTCATCAGTTTCTTCGCGGTTTCTGGATGTTCCTCCAAATAAGCGTCATTCGTAATAATGACTAACTCATAATAGTCCGGGATACCGTGTTTCTCAAGTGCGAAATAATCGGCTTCTGCACCTTCAAGTTTCAACAAATTAATCTCGTAATTCCGAAACGGTCCGATCACCGCATCAATTTGACCGCTTAGCATCGGTGCCACAATATTTGTACCGACGTTTATCAGTTCGTAGTCGTCTTCGGACAATCCGGCATTCGCCGCAATGGCGTTAAACAGAAGGACATCCAACGGTGCAACTGTGTATCCAATCTTCTTCCCTTTGAAATCGGCTGGTGTTTTAATGCCCGTCTTCTTCAGGAAACTAATCGTATTGAGCGGATGCTCCACGAGTAAACCGATGGATTTGACCGGCAGAACCTCTTCACTCGCCCGCGCGATCGTTACGCTCTGTTGGTAACTCACAGCAAACGGATATTTCTCTGCCGCCACCAATTTGAGTGGCGCATCCGGATCGCCACCCCAGAGTAATTCGACTTCTAATCCGTGTTTGCTGAAGATTTTGTTCTCTTGCGCAACATAAAGTGGTGCGTGATCTATATTCGGTGCCCAATCGAGAAGCAACGTAACCTTTTCCATTTCGGAAACCTTCTGATGGCTGTCCGCGTTGCTGTCAATATGTCCAGTTAAGAGTATACCACAACTGATGAGAAACATTAAGCAAATTGCTGTTTTCATGAGATTTTCCTTTCTAATTTCTTGTAGAGGTGAGGACGACTAATAATTTCCTTGATGCCGCCACGGCATTACATACCGTTCTAATAGGGTCATGAGTCCAAATAGACTTAAACCTAAAAGTGTTAAACAGAATATAGCTGCAAATACCAATGAAACTTGGAGTTGTCCATTCGCATACAACATCAGGAATCCGAGTCCCGCTTTTGCACCGACCCATTCGCCGATGACTGCTCCGATTGTGGAGATGGATATGCCTATCTTGGCACCTGAAAAAATAAACGGCAGTGCCGACGGGATACGCACTTTCCAGAGTATCTGCCACCGGGTCGCTCGAAGAATCCGGAACAGGTTTATTGTGTCTGGGTCAGTAGACTTTAAACCGTCTAATGTATTCAGCACAATCGCGAAAAATACGATCAGTGCTGCCATAACCACTTTCGAGGCGATCCCGAAACCGAACCACACCACTAACAGCGGCGCGATCGCGAAAACCGGTACCGTTTGTGAACCGATAATGTATGGATAGAAGGCTTTCTCCAGCACAGGAAACTCAAACATCAGCACCGCTAACGGGATACCGATGCTCACCGCGAGGACGAATCCGATGAGCATCTCTTCTAAGGTTACAAGTGTGTGTTTCAGCAATTGCTCGCGTTCCGCAAACAGTGTCACCACAATTTTCGAGGGCGGAGGCAGAATATAGCGCGGTATATCGAAAACATGCACGCTGATTTCCCATATTCCCAAAACTGCTAATAGGATCGCTATAGGTACAACGAATTTACTGAGCATACATCTTTGTTCCTTAAAGAAAAAAACCGTCTTCCGTTTTGGGTATAGCCAAAAGGAAACGGCTTCGCGCCTCAGCAGAAGAGATTCGCAATCGGAAGTATAACGCCTAATTGCTATAATCTCTTAAGAACGGACAGACGTTCGTCGTCGTTCTTTATGTCTCCCTACGCTGGCATGACCCAGATCAGGTTCAATGGGTGTTTTCTCAGCTCTTAAACACGTAAGAGCACCCCACAATGTTTTACAAGAAATATTATACACGATTTCCGGTTTCTCATGCAAACAATTATTTTTTTTATACCTCAATGCCAAAAACGGGGTGTGCCTGCAAACCGATGATCGAAAATTGGAGATATTTTCAACACTTCCTTGCATGCTGGTTTCTTTTATGTTATACTATAAACGGTGCAATACGAACTCTGACTCATGGGAACTCAGTCATGCGAATTATCCTTTATACAGGCAAGGGTGGGGTCGGCAAAACAACCATCGCCGCCGCCACCGGTATCAAACTCTCTGAACTCGGCTATAAGACGATTGTCATTTCGCTGGATGTCGCACATTCGCTCCGAGACGCTTTTGATAACCATGAAAAACTCGTCTATCAGGAAAAAGAGAAACAGATCCGGATCAGTGAGAATCTCTGGATACAGGAAATCAACGTCCAAGAAGCCATTGTTGAATACTGGGATGACGTTTACAACTATATCCGTTCGCTGCTGAACCGTTCCGGACTTGACAGCCTCGTCGCGGAGGAGATCGCTGTGTTTCCCGGCATGGAGGAGATTTGCGCGCTGCTCTATATCAACGAGTATGTCCGAGAAAAAAGTTACGATGTGATTATCCTCGACTGCGCACCTACCGGTGAATCCCTACGATTTGTCAGTATCCCGACGACGTTAGAGTGGTACATGAACCACATCTTCAAATTGGAACGTGGCCTGGCGAAGGTCGCCGGGCCCGTAATTGAGAAGGTCAGCTCAGTTCCTATCCCACGGGATAACTATTTCCAAAATATCCAAGACCTGTTCGATAAACTTGAAGGGATTGACAATGTTCTGACAGACCCCGAAATTACGACCGTCCGCCTGGTAACGAATCCAGAGAAAATTGTAATCAAAGAGACGCAACGAGCGTTTATGTATTTTTGCCTATACGGTCTCTGTATTGATGCAGTCATTATTAATCGTATCTTTCCTGATGGCGTTGATGCAGCATATTTTGAGGCGTGGAAACAGACGCAGCAACTCTATATTAAAGAGGCGATGGACTACTTCTCGGATGTACCCATCTGGAAGGTCAACCTTTTCGCAGAAGAGATCGTCGGAGAACCGGGACTGCACCTGTTAGCAGAAGCACTCTATGCCGACATTGATCCAGCAGATCGGTTCGCTAAAGAGAGTCCGTATCGATTCCGAAAGACAGCAGGGGTATACCAATTGTCAATGCGTTTGCCGTTCCTGAGTAAGGAGGAGATCGGATTGACGAAACATGGCGATGAATTGATTGTCACGGTCGGCGGCTTCAAGCAGCACGTCGCATTGCCAAGGACGCTCTCGAATAAAAAGACGATGGGGGCAAAGTTAACCGGAGACCAACTCGTGATTAAGTTTGAGGGAGAAAATCAACACTAAAGAGACTTAACTGGAGCGTGTATGCAAGTCAAAACGGGTAGAGCGGTTTACATTGTAACAGGTACGACGCTTTTAACGTTTTTAATGGTAAACCGTATTGGAACGATTTGGATTCTCTATCCGAACGTCCTGATCGCAGTTATCTTGTTTCTTTATTGTTTCTCGCAGGCAGATGAAGACATATCGCTGCTTTCAAGCAGTGCCATTTTTGGGTTAGCAACGGTGCTGATGTATGTCCCAATGGACTGGCTATTCTCACGGAAGGTGCGTCTTATCTTCTATCTGCGTTCGGATTTCTTGCCAAATGTGACCACACCAATTGGAATCATCTTGAATTGGGTGGTGTTTGCGACGTTGGCGGCATACTGTTATCAACGGCTCGCGACGGTTTTCCAAACCCGTTTGGCTGATGAACCTGAGAACCCGAAGCTCGGTTTTATGGGTTCTGCGATGTTGGCAGCAGGTCTTACAGGTATCGGTGCCGCGATTGGAAGTGTCGTGATTTACGCACTGGGGGCATCACATCTGTGGATCTGGAACGCCGCACAAGTGGATCATATCCCGCAGATTCTGTCCGTTCCGGTTTTTGTGCCGCTCGCTTTTCTACTCACGTTTCTGTTATGTCCATATTTTTTCGGCGTAACAGGCAGTTTTCTCAGGGAGCAGCACACCGGGGTCGCAGGGATCCGATGCGGTATTTTTATCGGAGCACTTCAGTTTCTCGGTTTTTTACTGTTTTATGCGTGGAAATAAAATGCCAATGCGTATAGAACAGATAACTTTACTTCTATAGGACTTACGCAGGATGCTCTTGTGTACCACGATGCACTTCGCATCTGGGCGAGTACGCCGCAAATCTGTTAGATTGTGACACCAGAACGCCGTGTTTTCAGAAAACTTTCTTCTAACAAAATAGTCTACAGTCAAAATTGCGTAAGTCCTATTCTAATTACATAAGAGGAAATCTAATTGCAGCAGAAAAAAATCGGAGGCATGCGAATTCGGTCGACAACGATTTTAGCCGTACGGCGTGACGGGCAAGTCGCTATTGGGGGTGACGGACAAGTCACTTTAGGCGATACGGCGATCAAACATGGCGCACGGAAAATTCGTAGAATCCATAACGACAAGGTCCTGATCGGTTTCGCTGGTTCCGCATCGGACGCGATCACACTCTATGAAAATTTAGAAAAGAAGTTGGAGCAGTATCGCGGAAACCTTCAGAAATCGGCAGTAGAACTTGCGCGTGAGTGGCGCAGTGATAGAGTCCTGCGCCAAGTGGACGCACTGATGATTGCTGCAGATGCCGACGATAGTTACCTCATTTCGGGGAGCGGCGATGTAATCGCACCCGACGATGATGTGATCGCTATCGGTTCCGGTTCATCTATTGCGCTCGCAGCAGCGAAAGCCATGCTCAAATACTCAGATTTGACATCAAGGGAGATTGTTTCAGAAGCTCTCCAACTTACAAGTGAAATTTGTATCTATACCAACGCACGAATTGAAATCGATACGATAGAGACGTAGTATTTTTAGGGAAAATATCGTAAAGCACGCAGCCTGAAACGAAGCGGAAGGCGGGGCCACGGAAACGCACATCAAGCGTCTAACCCGCCTCACCGAACCGCAAGGAAAATAAAAAACCGGGAGGTTTGACCTTGGAGAAATCTAATGCAATACACGAAAAAGGCACTTTAGCAGAAGCACTCACGCCGCGGCAGATTGTTCAAGAACTCGATAAGTATATCATCGGGCAGTTTGAAGCGAAACGTTGTGTCGCTATTGCCCTCCGAAACCGCGCGCGGCGACAAATGTTAGGTGAAGATATGCAAGACGAGGTTTCACCTAAAAATATCATCATGATCGGTTCAACCGGGGTCGGCAAAACCGAGATAGCGCGTAGGCTCGCACGGCTTGTTGATGCACCATTTATTAAGGTAGAAGCATCGAAGTATACCGAAATCGGTTACGTCGGACGCGACGTTGAATCCATGATTCGTGATCTTACTGAAATTGCTATCGGCCGTGTTAAAGCCGAACAAGCCGAGGCAGTTGAGGAAAAGGCGCGCGAATTCACCGAAGAACGACTTCTTGATTGTATTTTTCCGATGCCGCGTTCGCTACAGCAACGTCCGCGTTTAGAGAAAGAGGCGATGGACGAAGCTGAAGAAGAGGATGAGAGCGCAGCCCTACAACTGCCTTTCGATCTCGGAATCGACGCTGAAACCGAAGCCGAAGAAGACCGTGAAAGAGAACGAGAACGTTATCTCAAAACCCGAGAGAAATTTAGAGAATGGCTACGGGAAGGTAGACTTGAAGATAAACCTGTCGAAATTAATGTCAAGCATCAGAGCGTACCCTTTGTTGAAATCTTTTCACCGAGCGGTATTGAGGAGATGGATATCAATTTCAAAGATATGTTTAGTAACATCCTCCCGAACCAGACGAAAAAACGACGCGTTCCTGTCTCCGAGGCGCGGACCCTCCTAATGCAAGAGGAATCTGAAAAACTTATTGATATGGATGCTGTCATCAGCGATGCCATACGACGCGTTGAAGATTCCGGGATCGTCTTTTTGGATGAAATTGATAAGATCGCAGGTAGAGAATCGCGGCACGGACCCGATATCTCGCGTGAAGGCGTACAACGTGATATCCTCCCGATCATTGAAGGTAGCACCATAACTTCAAAATACGGTGCCGTGCGGACCCACCACATCCTCTTCATCGCTGCAGGGGCTTTCCACGTTTCAAGTCCATCTGACCTAATCCCAGAGTTACAGGGAAGGTTCCCCATTCGAGTGGAACTGAAAAGTCTGAATAAGGAGGACTTTAAGTCTATCCTGACGGAACCTAAAAATGCGTTGGTGAAACAGTACACCGAACTGCTCAAGACGGAAGGGATAGAGGCGACAATTACCGATGACGCAATAGACGAAATTGCGGCACTCGCTTTCCAAGTTAATGAATCGGTTGAAGACATCGGCGCACGCCGTCTGCACACTATCATGGAAAAACTCTTTGAGAATCTCTTCTTTGACGCACCAGACCTCGAAAAAAACGAGGTCACGATTGATGCCGACTATGTCCAAGCGGAATTGGCTGAAATCGTCAAAGACCAAGATTTAAGCAGATATATCTTGTAATACCATTTCTGAATAACTGATCTTCATTAACGAAAAACCGATCCGTAGGGGCGAGGTTCCCTCGCCCGCCCTAAATGTAGTGTTCTGTCATACTTATTTTGAAGGCTTGTCGGTTGGGTTGAACGCAGTGAAACCCAACATCTTCAGTCAATATAGCCTGTCATTTTTGACGTGACACAACAGTGTAGATCTATTTTTTAGATTTGATATAAGATGACTGTCACCGTGGTGTTTCTGTTAATGTTCACAGAGCGCGATCGACAAAGAACACTAAACTATTGAAGCACCCGTTTGTCCATTGGGCAAGCGGAAGGGAAACGCATTGTGCGAAATTTCCAAATTTTCGTATTTCTCTCCCTATTTTATTCCTCCTTTCTACCGAGTACCTTTGCACAAGATATGACGCTGTGGCACTTGTCAGAAGACAGAGAATCGCCCCTGGAAACAGCGGCAATAAATACTCCAGTCTTTTCACCTGATGGCACACGACTCGCTGTCGCAACCGCAAACGGTATCGCGGTGTCCGATACCTATACCGGCAAAGAACTGGCGATGCTGCCCATATTGATGGATACCGTAACCGCGCTGACGTTCTCACCCGATAACCAGACACTTGCCAGCGCAGGAGCGGATGCTGCTGCTATCCACCTTTGGAATGTATATACGGGTGAACACAGAACCGACTTCACAGGACACACGTATCCGATTGTATCGCTAGCATTCTCACCCGATGGCAAAACCCTCGCCAGCGGAAGTTTCAGAGAAATCTGTCTCTGGGACTTAAGAACGGAACTGCCAGTCCGTGCCGCTGTCCTTCAGGGACACCGGGATATGGTTACCACATTGACGTTCTCACCGGATAGCAAAATACTTGCCAGTACAAGTTTTTACGGCACAATCTTATTATGGGATCTCCAAACAGAGCAACGCCGACACACCCTCCACGCACATACGGATTCAATCACAGCACTCGCTTTCTCGCCAGATGGTCAGACATTGGCAAGCGGCGGATATTGGAGCGTAGACGCTGAAAGCACAATCCATATATGGCATATACGTACTGGCAAACGCCTTGCAACCTTTGAAACGCATACCGAACCGGTCTTTGCTTTAGCATTTTCACCAGATAGCCGGACACTTGCAAGCGCGGGTTGGGATAACGCAATTCATCTATGGTACCCACAAACAGGACAATTACGCGGAACTTTCAAAGGCGATACCCCGCCAGTCCTTGCTTTAGCATTCCTACCGGATGCCAGTGGCACCTATCGTAAGACACTTGCAAGCACCAACCTTGATGGCACAATTCAACTGAGACCTCTAATCGCTTCCGTCATGCAAGTTCCGTCGGATGTCAACGTCGATGGTGTTGTAAACATCTTGGACCTCACTTTTATCGCCTCGCGTTTCGGAGAAAGTTCGCCAGACCTTAACGGTGATGGCATCGTCAACGTTTTGGATTTGACACTCGTCGCACAGCACATGGGAAAATAGAAGGGCGATGATCAAGGTTGAATCCTATGCTAAAGAATAGGGTGTAAAATTTCTGACACACAACTTTGGAAATATCAATTCAAACATCCTAATTCTCACAAAATAGGGACTTGTAAGGTAAAATTTGCTAATATCCGAAAAAATACGTTTTTTGAAATTTTAATTTGACAAAACTTTTTTCAGGAAGTATAATTAATCTTGTTTTTTGTCGAACGCGACCATTTACACATTTCGTTTCCCACATGCTACCTTTGCCATGGATAAGGCATTGTATAGCAGGCTTTTTGTATTGTGCATCACAGATATGATGTATCCCCTCGCGTTGCGACTTTTTGTGTGACAATAACATCCACACGTGCGACACTTAGGCACATCTTTTGTTATTGTCCTACATATTTTTTCAGATGGCAGCCTCTATCATTTCTTGAGGTGCGCCGAGGGTGCTGGAATCACCTATCGGCGCGGCACTGCCATAAGCTGACTATGACAGCACTAACCTAATTGTAACATAAAATCAATAATTTTTTGTAACTTTTAGGTTAGCACCTAAACAAAGGAAGATTGCCATCTCTCCAACCTTTTATCTTTTCCGGCATTTTTCCATCAACTTTATGAGAGAGAGGAGATAGTATGTTACGTGATTTACTATCCAGCCGATGGTTCCAAAGGGGGCTCGTTTTTTTTCTGCTGGTTGTTGGGGGTAGCCTGCTGTATAGTTGGCACGTCCTCCGCACCACAGAAAGCGATATGGAACGGCATGACCAGTTGTTGCAGGGACGCGAAAACAAAAAAGATACGCGCCCCGCAGAAACGGTAAACGTTCCAACAGAGAACGAGACACCCGGTCTTGTGAACACGCCCGACCAAAACACGGACACACCGATGCCCGCGGAAACAGAGGCATTACCTAACGAGGGCGATGACTTCGCGGATGCGTTCTTACCCGAAGACTTCGTTTCGGAGGAAGTGCCCCCCGCGGAAGATGACCCCGTCTCACCGTTTGGATTTGGTCCGTATCCTGAGATTCCTACAGATTATCCTCAGAATCTATCTCCTTCATGGACATGGTCTGCGGAAGAAAAAGAGCGATCGAGTAATCTTCTCACAGATGAATTAATGGATCGAGTTCTAATTCAGTTATGGAATCAAGGTGAAAAAGGTATTATCGGAGGTTCTACAGGCGGCTCGCGCGTATATCCGCATTATCCGAAGACCGTTTATGCCACGTATGAGAACGAAAGGCTTCCAAACGGTACTGCTGTCCAAAGGATTTCAACAATGTTTGGTGGTCCAGACATCACTGAGCAAGAAATGCAACAAATCCACCGATATGGAGAAGCACCCGGTATAACAATTCTTGATGCTGCGGACACTGGAATCAATCCCTACACTTTTCTCACATTAGAAAGGAAGTAAAATCGTGTTAAGAAAACTTGCTTATTACATCGTCATTTTGTGCGTTATCCTTGTTAGCACAGATATAAATGTCGCTCATGAATCAGATGTGCCACATAGTTCCCCCTATACTGGGGCATCCTTTTATTATGATGATGATTTGTGGACATATTATGCATCCGCTTTCGGTGCTGTTCATAGCAGTGCATCGTCAGGGGAAGCTTCGGCTAGTGCCTGGGTGGAAACAGGAACCCCTCGATACCATTGGAGAAACTGTCGCGGTGGTGGCTCTGTATCTGCTCATTCCGAATCACAGATGATATCCCCCTCGCAAGACGAACCCGATTATTATATAAATTCTTCGGCGTGGTGTTATATTCAGGGGGTTTACCATACGGATGACAGATAGCATCCGGCAGAAATAATATAACCGGGGAGGGGTATGAAAACGGACACCCCTCCTCGGTTCTTCTTTGAGAAGAAAAAGCGGGCTTTGAGGTTTCCACCGCTGGAAGAAGAACCGCGCGAACCTATCAGGAAATCTCTGAACTGGCTGTGCCGTCTGATGGTGTTTCGTAAGAAGTTCCACCCACTCTCCCCGCGAGGCATAGCAACTGTCGCTGCGTGCCTTTGATAGTTACGTTTTTTGTGGGACCCTCGCTTTTGCCCCTTGTTCTGTGCCCCTAGCGGTGTTATGTTTCACAGCGTCTGTGCAGAGAAACAGGCACGCCCTGCACTTGCTGCGTCATACCCCTTCCTTGTTACGAAAAAATTGACAAAGTTCACAACACCGTGAAAACTTATACCACACCTGACTCTGTAGCGGTCCTTACACAGATTTCTAAAATCCTTACTATGAAATTTCATAACGCTCATAGAAACGCTGACAACAACCGACAAAATATTTACACACCGCCAAAAAAAAATGCTGCTTGACACGATCCCCTTCTTATGATAAAATAACTATGCTAAATCAGATACCAAAAAGAAGGGAAGATTGATGAAATTATTAAAAACATGCACAGCTCTGCTGCTACTACTCATCTGCATTTCGCCGATATTCGCTGAGGAACATGCAGCGGAAGAAACGCCGCCGCCTATCAAAAAATATGCTGAATTCACACTCGGCGGCACCTACACAGATACCAAAATCGTCAGCACCTTTGGCACCTCTTCAACAAAGACACTCCGCGGACTCTTAAAAAAATTAGACACACTCAAGACGGACGATGATCTCGCTGGGGTTATCTTCAAAATAAATGGTGTCAGTTTAGGGTGGGCAACACTCCAAGAAATCCGAAACAAACTAAACGAATTCCAGGAAACAGAAAAAGAGACAATCGGCTATCTCGAAAGCGGTGGGAACGCCGAATATCTTCTCGCTGCGACGATGGATCGTGTTGTCCTGATGCCTGCCGGTAGCCTCAATTTAACCGGCTTGCGTGCTGAAGTCCTCTTCTACAAAGGGCTGCTCGACAAATTGGACATTGAGGCAGACATGTTAGCAATGGGAAAATACAAATCCGGTGTTGAACCGTATCTGCGGGATAGTATGTCGGATGCGTTCCGTGAGTCGATGACCACTTTACTTGAGGATCTGTATGCGCAACTACTAAACTATATCGCTGAGAGTCGAGACGGTATCTCCACAGAAGATGCAGCGGATTTAATCAATCGCGGTCCGTTCACAGCCGAAGAGGCAAAGCAGGAGAAGTTGGTTGATGCGCTGCAATACTACGATGAATTAATCGAAACACTAAAAGCAGCATCTGAGGACGAAGATGTTCAGGTCGGCAAACCCGGATCGCAACGTCAACGGAAAGTGCCGGATATGAACAGTTTCGCGGGGTTGATGCAGCTCCTCACTATATTAAGTCCACCGCAACGGGCGCAAGCTACCGCAGAAAATCAGATCGCGCTGATCTATGCCAGTGGTGCCATATTACCGGACATTGACACTATCTTCGCTCCAATGTCGGTGGTTACACCGAAAGCACTAAAGAAAGCGTTTGAGAAGGCACGCACCGACGATTCCGTTCGCGCAGTTGTGTTCCGTATAGACAGCCCGGGCGGCTCCGCACTCGCTTCAGATTTAATATGGCGAGAGGTGATGCTCACACAACGCAAGAAACCGGTCGTTGTCTCTATGGGGAACGTCGCTGCGTCGGGTGGCTACTATATAGCGATGGCAGCGGGGACAATCGTCGCACAACCCAGCACACTGACCGGTTCGATCGGTGTGTTCGGCGGTAAACTCAATATGAAAGGGCTTTATAACAAAGCCGGTCTAACGAAGGAGATTATCGCACGCGGTCAGAACGCTACTCTCTATTCTGACTACGGCGGTTTTACACCCACCGAGCGTGAACGCGTCGAAAAGATGATGAAAACCGTCTATGAAGATTTCGTCAACAAAGCCGCATCCGGCAGAAGCAAATCTTTTGACGACATCGACAAGATCGCACAAGGACGCGTCTGGACAGGCAGACAGGCGCAGGAACTTGGACTCGTGGATGAACTCGGTGGACTTGATGACGCATTGTCTATTGCCAAGGAACAGGCAGGATTCGGCGAAGACGACAAAGTTAACCTCATCGTGCTACCGAAGCAGCGACCCTTTTTTGAACAACTCTTAGAACAGATGATTGAGGATACGGAAGGCTCAATCCGTACGAGCGGGGTAACCCAACCCCTACAATTCGCTTCCAGTCATCCCATACTCTCTATATTAGGAAAGCAGTCGCAACATCTCCTTGCTTGGTTAACCCTATTTGGTTTTGAAGATGGCACACAAGTTGTAACAATCTTACCTTACGATATTTTAATTCGGTGACTTTATGAACGCTAAGAATGATTTCCGTATGGACCTGACTGACGAGCAGGTCGCCTTTTTTCAGAAGAACGGATACCTGAGCATTCCACGCATCACAACGGATGAAGAGGTCGAATGGCTCAAAGGCATTTACGATGAACTCTTCACCGGACGCACTGGCGAAGCCGAGGGACGCTATTTTGATCTTGCCGGCCCCCGAGCACACACAGGGAAAGAGACACTGCCACAGGTATTAGGTCCAGAAGCGCAATTCCCTGAACTCCGTGAAACTATCTATTTTCGGAACGCGCATCGGCTCGCCGCAAAATTGCTCGATGTAGAAACCGAGAAGGTCGGTGGCGGCGGACACATGATTTTGAAGCCGGCGCACTACGGCAATGAAACGCCGTGGCATCAAGACGAAGCGTACTGGAACCCCGAAATCCGTCCGCATAGCCTAAGCGTGTGGCTCCCGCTTGATAAGGCGACGGTTGAGAGCGGGTGTCTCCAATTTATTCCGAAATCGCACAAAGGAGAGGTCCGTTGGCATCGCCACATCAACGACGATCCGCTTGTACACGGATTGGTAACGGATGATGTTGACGTATCAGAAGCGGTCGCTTGTCCGATACCTGCCGGGGGCGCGACGTTCCATCACTGTCGGACGCTGCACTACTCTGCACCGAATAGCACGGCGGAAGTCCGTAGGGCATATATTCTTGTCTTTGGGGGTCCCGCACAAAAATTGGATAAACCCGCACACCGACCGTGGCAAAAAGAAGAGCAGGAAGCACTCGCAAAATTGAAATCATTAGCCGCAAGTTCTTAATGCTGCTTGGAACGTTGTTTTCTTGTTTTCTTGTCAGTAAAAATGCGCAGCTTGAAACGAAGTGGAAAGCGATCTAAGGAAAGGAACATCGAATCCGCAATCCACCTAACCCAACCGCAAGGAAAATTAAAAAATGCAGCTTGAAACGAAGTGGAAAGCGGAACTACGGAAAGGAACATCGAACCCGCAATCCACCTAACCGAACCGCAAGGAAAATTAAAAAGACCGCAAGGAAAATTAAAAAATGAAGATTATCTGCACAGGGATCAGTTGTTCCGGACGCAAAGAGTTGATGGCAAATTTTAAAATACTCTGCATGAAAAAGAAGTTGAACATCGGCTTCTTCAACATCGGAGACGTTATGCACCGCGCCGCCGCCGAGTCCCGTGTCAATTTTACTGAAAAGGTTCTCGACTCAGATCCGGCAGTGTTGTCATTAGCGCGTCGCACCGCTTTCTACGAGATCGCGCGCCGTGCAGAATCTTATGAACATGTTATCATCGGATTACACGCCTGTTTCCGATGGCGTGGCAGCCTTATTGAAGGGTTCTCCTTTAAAGATATTGAAATTCTGCTACCCGACCTCTTGATTAACGTCGTCGATAATATCACCGATATATCCGCACGGATGAAAGAAAGCGTACAGTGGTCAGGGATGGATAATGCGACGCTCAATGTCTGGTTAGACGAGGAAGAATTCTTAACGCGGCAGATCGCACACTTCACAGAAAAACCGCATTACACCGTCGCACGGCAACACGATCTTGAGAATTTCTACGAACTCCTCTTTTCACCGAAGCCGAAATTTTATCTCAGTTATCCGATTACACTCTTAAGAGATACACCGCAAGAAATTGACAAAATCCGAGAAATCGGCGAAAAACTGAGCCGTTCGTTCATCGTTTTTGACCCGCTCACGATTAAAGATATGGCACTCGTGACCGCTGGCGGAGATGGAAATGTGCCTACGACGATGGGTGAGATGGACGACGGTGTGATTGAGCAGATCAAGACGCGAACAATCTCAAGAGATTACCAGTTTGTCCACCAGAGCGATTTTGTCGTTGTCATCTATCCGACGGACAAATTATCGCCCGGGGTCCTCAGCGAGATGAACTACGCCACCCGTCATAACAAACCGGTGTATGCAGTCTATACCGGAGCACGGAGCATCTTCTTCGAGAACCTGTGTGACCGAATCTTTGACACCTTTGAAGAATTAGCAGATTTTCTACAAGAAACCTATAAAACGGATGAAGACTAATTAAAACGATAATAGAATAAATAAATGAAGATCGCCATCCTTTCCAGGGGACCTCAAAACCACTCCACGCTTAACCTCAGCGAAGCTGCCCGCAATGCAGGACATACCGCAGTAGTTTTAGACCCCTTCGGTTTCTACCTCCACATCGGCGGCACCAGCAACCGCATCACCTATCACGGGAAACCGGTCGCGGATATTGATGTCCTCTTACCGCGACTCAGTCGCACAACCGCAGCGTACGGCGAAGAAGTGATAGCGCACTTTGAATGGGTAGGGACACCTATCGTCAATCGTTCAAAAGCTATTGCGACGGCACGACACAAATTCCGTTCCCTACGTATCCTCGCACAGCACGGTTTGCCTATCCCGCCGAGTCTCACTGTCGGTTCCGCCGCGTTTTTAGAAAACGCCGTAGCCGAAATTGGAGAGTATCCGTTTATTTTAAAACCGTTTTACGGCACACACGGCAGAGGTGTCATATTATTGGATACACCGACATCGCTCACCTCAACCGTAGACGCATTATGTGATCTCCATCACGATTATGTGATTCAGTCTTTCGTTAAGGAAGCCGGTGGTGTAGACATCCGTGTTCTCGTCGTCGGGGGTGAAGCGATTGCTGCGATGAAAAGGAGCGCACCGCCCGGCGAATTCCGAGCAAATATTCATAAAGGCGGCATTGGTGAAGCCGTCGCGCTACCCGAAGAATATACCCGCCTCGCTATAAAGGCGACAGCCGCATTGGAATTGGAGATAGCAGGTGTTGATCTATTGGAGACAAACGAAGGACCCGTCGTGTTAGAAGTCAACCCGTCGCCAGGGTTTGAAGAACTACAATCGGTCACCGGCATCAACATCGCAGCTGCGATTATCGAATTTGCAACGAGATTTGCGCAAAGGAAATAGTTATACCATTTCTAAAAGTTTATATTGCATTAACCGTACACTGTCCACCCAGGCCCGGTAGGTTCGGTTTCCTAACCGAACCGGGCATAACTCAAAAATGGTGGCACTTTTAAGACGAATCGTCAATTAGAATTGGTATTATAAGTTATAAGTGGTAAGTTAAGAAATCTCTCTTACTTGTAACTGTTAATTGTTAACTATTGTAGCCTGAAACGAAGTGGAAGGCGGATCTACGGAAATGAGCATTAAACCTTCAATTCACCTTACCGAGCCGCAAGGTAAATTAAAAATATTGATGTTTAATCACGAATTCCCGCCGATCGGCGGCGGCGGCGGTTGGGTCAGTTACTTTTTAGGCAAACACTTCGCAGCAGCCGGACACGATGTACATCTGATGACTTCCCAGTTTCGTGATTGTCCCAAGGATGAGGAGGTAGAAGGCTTTCATGTCCACCGCGTGCGTGCACTTCGGAAAAGTCCTGATGTCTGTGCCGTACATGAAATGCTAACCTACGCCGTCAGTTCGAGTCTCTATGGGTTACAGTTTGCGAAAAAGTTTCAACCCGATATCGTCCAGGTCTTTTTTGGGATTCCTGCCGGAGGGGGTGCATATCTTCTAAGAAAATTCCGCAATGTGCCATACATCGTATTTCTGGGGGGACGCGACGTGCCGAGCCGCAATCCCGATCCACCCTACTATCGCTGGTTATACCTATTGTTAAAACCGATGATCCGTTCTATTTGGGGCGGTGCCGCAAGAGTTGTCGCTTGTAGCGACGGTCTACGCGAACTGGCGCAGGAAACGGATACAGATATAAAGATAGATGTGATTCCTGACGGTTTAGACTTAGGACGATTTGAACCCGTCAAACGCGATGCCTCTCCGGAAAAAGTCCGGATCCTCACGATTGGGAGGCTTATCCCGCGCAAAGGCTTCCAATTTCTCATCCGCGCGCTGCCTGAGATTATTGAAAAAGCGACACACAACTTTGAAATTGAAATCGTCGGCGATGGACCCTATCAGCAGGAACTTGTGAATTTAGCAGAAAGCCTCGGCGTAGCCTCACACATCCACTTTTCGGGTTCAGTGCCGTATGCCGAATTGCCACAAAAATATCGGGACGCAAATCTGTTCATCTTACCCTCACTCGCGGAAGGGATGCCGCTCGTTGTTTTAGAAGCGATGGGGACAGGTTTGCCCATCGTTGCCAGTCGTGTTCAAGGTATTGATGAACTTGTGGCAGAAGGCGTTAACGGTGCCCTGTTTAATCCAGGAGATGTTGATGGGCTTGCGCACTGTCTCGTTAAATTGATTGACGCGGGTGAAGCGCGCATTGAAATGGGCAAGGCAAGCACTGAACGCGTCAAACCCTACGATTGGAAACACATCGCCGACGCTTATTTAAGCCTCTATACTGACATTTTAAAAAAAGGGAATTCGTAGCACGGTTTCCTGTTAGGTTGTGCCGCGTAGGTCTCACCCTTTTTATGAATCGTAATCATACCAGCCAAAGGAGAACAAAAATGCGCCCAATCAAAATACTTGCCATCGGTGCAGGCGGCTTACAGCGCGCCTTGACCCACGAATTCGTCCATATCCTCAACGAACGGAACCTCTACAACGGCGGTATCTTCGTCGGGCAGCCTCGCGGCACTGAAAAAGCCGATACCTTTAACCAACAGAACGGAATATACCATGTCGTCACGTTTGACTTAGGGGGTGTCCACGACATCCAACAAGTTTCAAGTGTCGTCGGCGCGACAACACTCGCGACAGAAACCGGTCGTGAGCTGTTCTATACGCAAACCGAGAATCCGCTTGATCTTATCCTTATCGGCGTAACAGAAGCCGGGATCGCTAAAGGTGAACTGGCGATGGATGTGTTAGATGAGACCCTCTACCGCTACTTTTGTCACCACGGGGCAGACGCGACTCTCTGTGTCATCAATACCGATAACCTCCGAAATAACGCCGATGTGATCCGCGATATTCTATGCAACGCGTATCCGAGACGGAGTGATGATTACGCAACGTGGTTAGGAACAAGCGTCGGTTTCCTGAACGAAATGGGCGACCGACTCGTGCCACAGGTCTACGCTGTTCCTGATGAAATTAAAGCGGCTGCACGCGCACAAATTGAGATGCCAGATGAATTGGTAACGTATGCGGAGGCAATGCCAGCAACACCGCTTATTCTCGAAGATTTAAACGATATGTTACGCGTCCCGTTCGGTGAACTTCAAGACTCCGGCGTTATTGTGAGTCAAGAGAGCATTGAGCCGTATCATGACTGGAAACTCCTTTTGGTGAATTCTGTTCATGTACCCGGGATTACACATAAGGGTACACTCTCCGGCATTGAATATGTTAACGAAGCAGCCTCACACCCAACATTTGCACCGCATCTGGAACGCCTGATGAACGGGTATGCGAAGATCGTGGAAGCAGATATCCCAATCCCCGGTAAAAGCGCGCAAGCATACACGCTGGAATTCGTTGACCGTATCCGCCGTGTCAAAGACGACAACGCACGGATTAACATCATTGAGACCGTGAAACTCCGCGAACGCGCCGCCGATATCGTCCGTTCACCGAACTACGATGCCAGCACAGAACTTTTCAAATCCGATTTCGCCTATTCCTTCGCAACCGTACTTCGGTTTTTAACGCCACATGCAATCTCGTCTCTTGATGACTACAGAGGTATCACCGATACTGCTACAGCGTATGAAATCCGAGACCCTGACCGGACGATACAAGATATTCTGAGAGGATCGTTTGGCGCGAGTCAAATAGATGTGGAAGGACGGATTGCGTCTATTTTCTCAAATGCAGCCCTGTGGTCACCCGCTGGGGCAACATCACCGACCGGTTTGAATAAGAACCAAGACTTCATGGAACGGGTTGGGCGATATTATCATCGGCTGGTTAACGGCGAGACGTGTCTTGGGGTATTGGAAAGCATTAACATGGAGACTACTTGACATACTCCTCGCTAAAGTAGGAGGATTTTTAAAAAACCATCCGCACAGGGAGATTGTGGGATCAACAGAGATTGCTCGCTATTGTAAGTCTTACATCTCCTGCACCAATGTCGCTTGTCAGGTCTTAAGCTTGTTTCGATTGGAATTGGGGAAAAATAGTAGGATCAGGGGTTTAGGATAGGTTACCCACAGCAGTGTAACGTGTGCCAGTTTGTTGGGCATCTATCTATCCATAGGGTTCAAATCTAATTTCAACATTAAGCCATGAGTCCCATTTGTAGGATCGTGCCATGTCAAGAGCTAATTCTTTTCCCTTATTCCCAAGATCAGTTACTCGCTCTTCATCCATATCTGAAACATGTCTAACATACAAAACAATAGTCTTGCCATCGTTTTGTGGTAGATATAGGTAATTAACAGAAGAGCCCAACCTCGAATTGGTGAACTGAACGAATGAATTTAGTAGCGTTGTTAACCACTCTAAACGAGATGGCGTGTATGCTTCAAATCCTGGGGCTTTTTCTGCCATAGTTAATCCCCTTTGTTAATTGAGAAACTTAACAAGTAGTGTGACAATAATACCAGTGATAGCAATTCCGCTGGTAACAAAGATACCTATAAACCACCTTAAATCTGATATTCTGTCCCGGAGGTCGTTTTTGAGGTTGTCCTCAACTCTCTGAAGGTTTTGCTGAACATTCTGAATGTCTTTTTCAAGATCTGTTTTTACTTCTTTTACGCGTTCTTCTAAGTGGGATCTTACTTCAGATAACTCACGACTATATTGTAGGTCTTTTTGATGCAGATAGTTGTCAAAACTCGAAGCAATGTTATCTTCGTATAATCTGTCTTCCATAATGGACTCCCTTCGCATATAGTTAACCATATTCACAAACAAGTGTCAACTTGCAACATTAAAACATAAGAAAAAAAAGAAATCAAGAAGAAGTTTATGAAAAAAAGGCACAGAAATCGCCTACTTTGACATACTCCCTCGCTAAAGTAAGGGAATTCTCAAGAAACCCACCGCTGAAACTTAGTTCGCCAAGTTATGTTGTACATCACTGAGTTCAATCAAGTGTTAAGCCAGTTTGGATTGAAGTCAAGTATTGCGGAGGCTTATAAGGGACTAACCCCTACAAGCCTGTTGTAATAGCCCGTTTCTCGTTGCATAACTAAAGGCTAATAACGCCTTTTTTCCGTTGAAGCACGGCATCATAGAACCGCATCGTGCCAACGCAGTCTTGGATACTTGATACCGGTTCCCGATCCTCACGAATCGCGTTGACAAACTCCGTCAGACTGATACCGTCGCCGGTCAGCTCGCCGTTACGTTCATCGGAGAAATTAGAGGTAAAAGTGTTCCCAGATTCCGTGAAATGCTGTGCACCCCACAACCCGTCTAAAACGATGTATTCGTGTTGCCCAGTGATTTCGATGTAGTCATAGTTACGCCGCCACAACCGTTGACTCGTCAATTGTAGGCTGCCCACTGCACCGTTGGTATATTCTACGCCGACAGCAAACGCACCTTGTCCATCGACCTCGTTGTGAAACACGCACAGTTCTTTAACATCAGCACCGGCGATGTGTCTCGCCAGATCGAAATGATGGATGGCGAAATCGAGGAGGTAACTCTTGACCGTCGGGTATTTTCCACTACAGAACGAGCAGAAAAGTTGGGTGAGGGTGCCGAAAGATTCGGTCTGCATAATCGCTCTTGCTTGACGTACGCCTTGACTGAAACGCCGCTGGAAGTTCACCATGAGTGTCTTACCGTGTTTCTCTGCGGTTTCTGCCAAAGTGATCGTCTCTTCAAGGGAGGGTGCCGGCGGTTTCGGTGTGAACACATGATACCCCGCCGCGAGCGTTTCAAGCACAAGCGGCTGCCTCGGATCAGGTCCCATAGAGATAATAACGGCTTCGAGGTCTTCTTTTTCAAACATTTCGTGCCGATCAGTGTAGTATCGACCTGTACCGAATTTACCGGCAGCAGCCTTAGCACGGTCTTCGTCGGCATCACAAACGGCTTGCAATGCCACGGGGGCGAGATGAAGTGCGGGATAAATAGTGTGCCGTGCGAAACCGCCGGCACCGAGAAATCCTATCCGAAGAGGTTCCATATCTGTTTCCTTTTTTCGCTTTCGGTTGTCAGCAAAAATAAAAATTTATCCCTAATTTACCACAACCCCGGTGCAGTGTAAAGGAATTTTTGTCACAGTTGAAATTTCAATTCAACCTAATTCCGAAAATTGTGTCTTAAGATAAAGGACAGAATTTTGCATGTTTTGTATAAACTTTAAGTAAATCTTACCCAACCGCAAAGTAAAAAAACAAAAACATAGCCTTGAACAACGTTCAAGGCGAAACTACGGAAATTGAACTCATCAATCAGAGCAACCTGACCGAACCGCAAGGTAAATTAAAAAAAACGCAAGGAAAATTAAAAATCCAACGGCGAAACTTCCGATTTGCGCTGCTTCAAGGCACCTTCATGCGTATTAACCTCGCATTCGCGGATTCATCGACCGTACTGCCCGCTTTTATCCATAAATTAAGCAATTCCGATCTCCTTGTAGGGTTAACTGGGTCAATGATGACAGCAGGCTGGATGTGGCCGCAATTGTTGATGTCCAACCTACTTGAACACCGCCCGCGTAAAATGCCGTTCTACGCACTCGGTATGAGCATCCGTGTTTTAGCATGGCTTGCCATCTTTTTCTGCACCATTGCAATCGGTGAGAAAAACGCGATGCTGCTCGCGGGCTGTTTCCTCGGACTCTATTTCTTATCTTCGTCAGCAATGGGGGTTTCGACGCTCCCATACATGGACATCGTCTCTAAGGCGATAGAACCGCAGCGCCGCGCCCGTTTCTTCAGTCTCCGACAACTCTACGGCGGTTTTTTCGCTATCTGGGTCGGATTCCTCGTGCGCGCCGTCCTCGGAGACGCATCCGAATTTACCGGTATCCTCGGCGGTATCACACAAGCGTTCAAATCGTTCACTATGTACTTTATCGGCACCATCTGTAATGTCGAGACAGATCTCGGTTTCCCCTACAACTACGCCTTTCTTTTTATCTGTTCCGTGACTGCAGCGTTCCTTTCGTTCATCAGTTTTTTGGGTGTCCGTGAACCGATTCATCCTGTTCAACCGAACCGACAACCGATCTCCGAACATTTAAAGCAGGGACCGCACTTCCTTCGCACAGACCCAAATTATCGACGGTTCATCCTCTTCCGTGTTTTTGCACACTTCTCTGGCATGGCGACCCCGTTCTACATGCCCTACGCCCTAAACCAACTCGGATTTTCAGATGCAACGATCGGTTTCTTTATCGTCAGCTCCGCGCTCAGCGGTGTGGTTTCAAATACGATGTGGGGATATGTGGGCGAAAAGTATGGCGTGCGATGGGTGTTGATTATCACGGCAGGTATGATGGGCATCCCGCCACTGCTCGCTTTTTCTTCAGGTATATTACCGGTTTCGTTACAGATGCCTGCATTTTTGATGATTTTCATCGTCGGCGGCATCCTGGGCAACGGTATGATGGTCGGCTTTATGGCATACATGTTGAATATCGCACCACCACGAAGCCGCCCCACTTACATCGGGTTTATGAACACGATACTCATGCCTGTGAGTTTCGCACCGGTGTTAGGTGGAATCCTCGCGCCACGTATCGGTTATCAGTGGCTGTTCGCACTCTCAATCGGCATTTGCATCGTTGCCTTCCGTATGGCAACAGGTCTCCAAGAGATTATGCATGATAATGAAGTGGAAACGGAAACCGAAGCGTAGCCATTTATTGTACTCGCCTTTTCCTTGATGTATTAACCACCTAACGCGCCTTTCCTAAAAGATACAGGACTTACGCATGCCGCTCTTTTGTACCACGATGCACGTCGCATCTGGGCGAGTACGCCGCAAATCTGTTAGATTGTGGTACAGGAACGCTGTGTTTTCAGAAAACTTCATCTCACAGAACAGTTTACATTCAAAAATGCGTAAGTCCTAAGATATTTAGAGAACTGAGACCTCAATAGGATCATGCTGCTATTTTTTAACGGCATATTCGCTGTTTTTGTGGTATAATTTAAAAAAACAGAAGCCCTGACAGACATTCCATCAAGAGAATTATCGGTTTTGGAATCCCAATGCTTTAGCTTTGGGAGGAAAAACCGCTCTTTTGAATCAGACCAAAGCGTTGAAATATATTTGACTTTGGTCTGAAAATGTGGTATAATTATAGCATCACGTTGGCAAGCATACAACGCGTAGCCTCTCGGCTACGTGCTTGCCTCCCACGTTGTAGGGGATAAATGCGTGATACGTGATATGCCATGAGACGCACCTTTAAATATCCTGTGTATCCGACACGGACCCAGGAAACAACATTACTACAGTGGTTTGACCACCTTTGTGAACTTCAGAACTCTGCGCGCCACGATCGGATCGTCGCTAAAGAAGTTGAAGATCGTTTCGTAACGCTCTCCGAGCAGCAAGATAAGTTGACAGTCGCTCGTGAGAAATATGACGATTTTCGTGAAGTGCCTCAAGATTTTCAGAACCACGCTTTACGGCGTAACGACAAAGCGTTTGTTGCCTTCCGTAAACGCTGCGAAAACGGAGCTGCTAAGAAAGGTTTTCCCCGCTATAAAAAGCGTGTGCGTTCTCTGACATGGAGTCTTCGCAAATATACGAAAGTGGTTCGTCGAGAAACAAAAGATACTGATAAACAGACGATACGCGTCCGTGAGAACCCGATACGAGAA
>JAJDXV010000114.1 GCA_022823085.1 Candidatus Poribacteria bacterium | reverse complement strand
CCATTCAATTGTACCTATTCACTTTATATATATGGATACGTCTTCCTCTGTAGGAGCGAGCTGCGCTCGCGATCTTTCCTAAGAACGGGCACATATGTAAAGCAAAACCATGATCCAAATCGTACAATTGAATACCCCTGTTCAGTCTTTAAAAAAGGCTTGACTTTGAGAAGAAATTATGGCATGATTAATATATCACACTGGCAAACATAGTAAGCGTGATCGCAAGATTATGTATCTGCCTATTTATGCAAATCTCAAGGAATATTTTAAAGAATAGATTAGAAAAATGTAGAACACATTTGGAGGAAACATGAGCAACGAAAGCAAGTGTCCAGTGATGAGCCACTCTCACGCACAGGGCACCTTAGCCAACAAACGCTGGTGGCCGAATCAGTTAAACCTGAAGATGCTCCACCAGAACCCGCCCACATCGAATCCTATGGGCGAGGATTTCAACTACGCCGAAGCGTTCAATACAATTGATTTAGCGGAACTGCAGCGGGATGTCGAAAAAGTGATGACGACATCACAGGAGTGGTGGCCCGCCGACTACGGACACTACGGTCCGCTCTTCATTCGGATGGCCTGGCACAGTGCAGGCACATACCGCATCCACGATGGACGCGGGGGCGGTGCCTCTGGCACGCTCCGCTTCGCACCCCTCAACAGTTGGCCCGACAACGCCAGCCTTGATAAGGCTGTTCGCTTGCTCTGGCCCGTCAAGCAGAAGTATGGTCGGAAACTCTCGATGGCGGATCTGATAATCTTCGCAGGGAACTGTGCCCTCGAGTCGATGGGCCTCAAGACCTTCGGGTTCGCTGGCGGACGAGAGGATGTCTGGGAACCCGAAGAAGACATCTATTGGGGATCCGAGACCACATGGTTGGGTGATGAACGCTATACCGGTGATAGGGAACTCGAGAAACCCCTCGGTGCTGTTCAGATGGGATTAATCTATGTGAATCCGCAAGGACCGAACGGGAACCCGGATCCGGTCGCCGCAGCGAGAGACATTAGAGAGACCTTCCGGCGCATGGCAATGAACGATGAGGAAACGGTCGCACTCATCGCCGGCGGACACACGTTCGGCAAAACCCACGGCGCCGCGGATGCAGACGAGCACGTCGGTCCCGAACCGGAGGGCGCGCCCATTGAGCAGCAAGGGCTTGGCTGGAAGAATACCTACGGCAGCGGTAAAGGCCCCGACACCATTACCAGCGGTTTAGAGGGCGCATGGACCGCCACACCCATTAAATGGGACAACAACTTCTTTGAAAACCTGTTCAACTATGACTGGGAATTGGGGAAAGGTCCCGGCGGCGCATGGCAGTGGACACCGAAAGACGAATCCGCACAAGACACTGTGCCAGACGCACATGACCCCTCAAAGAAGCACGCACCCATGATGCTCACCACGGACCTATCGCTCAAAGCGGATCCAGCCTACGAGAAGATTTCCAGACGCTTCTACGAAAACCCAGACGAATTCGCAGATGCCTTCGCTAAGGCATGGTACAAGTTGACACACCGCGACATGGGACCCCGCACACGATACCTCGGTACCTTGGTTCCCGCGGAACCGCTGTTGTGGCAAGACCCTGTCCCTGATGTCGATCACGAATTGGTTGAAGCACAGGACATCGCCAGCTTGAAAACCAAGTGCATCGAATCAGGACTCTCCATCTCGCAACTGGTCTCGACAGCGTGGGCATCCGCGGCAACATTCCGTGGCACCGATAAGCGCGGGGGGGCTAACGGCGCACGTATTCGCCTCGCACCGCAGAAGGATTGGGAAGTCAACAAGCCGTCTGAACTGCAGAACACACTTCAGACCCTTGAGCAGATTCAAGAAGAATTTAACGGCACACAATCCGACGGGAAGAAGGTCTCACTCGCCGACCTAATCGTTCTCGGTGGTTGTGCAGCGGTCGAAGAAGCTGCGAAGAACGCCGGTGTCACCGTCCAAGTGCCGTTCACACCGGGACGCACGGACGCAGTACAAGAACAAACCGACATCGAATCATTTGCTGTGCTTGAACCGACCGCAGACGGATTCCGAAACTACCTCGCAAACGGACACGAGAGAACAGCCGAAGAACTGCTCGTGGATCGCGCACATAGACTGACGCTAACCGCACCTGAGATGACGGTTCTCGTCGGCGGGTTGCGCGTCCTGAATACAAACGTTTGTGAGTCCGGATTCGGCATCCTCACGGATCGTCCCGAGACGTTGACGACCGATTTCTTCGTGAACCTACTGAATATGAATATCGAGTGGGAGGCATCCGCTGCAAACGAGGATATATTCGAGGGACGCCATCGCTTAACAGGCGATCTCAAATGGATGGGCACCCGCGTTGACCTTGTATTCGGATCAAACTCCCAACTCCGAGCCATTGCGGAAGTCTACGCCTGTGATGACGCACAAGAAGCATTTGTGAATGACTTCGTAGCCGCATGGAACAAAGTTATGAATCTTGATCGCTTCGATCTTGACTAATCTCCGCAAAATCCTGATAGTAAGCGCGTGGAACTCTCACGCGCTTACTATTTTAATCTGCTCTACTGAAGAAGCTGTTTTATGAAGAACGATAAAAAAACGATCTTTGGTTGGTGCATGTACGACTGGGCAAATTCTGCGTATATTACCACAGTCGGTGTCGCGCTGCTGCCTATCTATTTTAGAGAGGGGATTGTCCCCGCAGAAGGTGTCGCACTTTTCGGACAAACTTTCAGTGCAACAGCACTCTGGGCATTTATGGTCGGAGGTGCTGCGTTTCTCGTCTTTCTCTTCGCACCAGTGCTCGGCGCAATTGCCGATTTTTCTGCAGCGAAAAAGAGATTCCTCACCGGTTTCGCCTACTTCGGAAGCCTCTTTGCAACCTTGCTCTATCTTTGTAGTCCCGGAGACGTATGGTTAGCGGTCGCGCTATACATCAGCACGCAGGTCTGCTTTATCGGTGGCAATGTCTTCTACGACGCATTTTTACCGCAGATCGCGTCTCAGGACAAACTCGACACCGTTTCCGCCAGAGGGTATGCATTCGGGTACGTCGGCGGATCGTTGCAGTTCGGTATCTCACTCGCACTCGTCGCTATGCATGAGCGCATCGGGATCAGCCAAGTGATGGCGGTACGCATCGGTATGGCAATGGCAGGTATCTGGTGGGCAGCCTGGACAGTCCTAACGCTAATATACTTAAAAGAGGAGAAAACAGAACAAGAACTGCCCGAAACTTACCGCAATCAACCGAAACCACTCGCCTATCTCTCGCTCGGCATCAGTCGGACATTCGCAACTGCAAAAAAAGTGGGAAACTTTAAACATCTATCACTTTTTGTGATTGCCTATATGGTTTACAATGATGGCGCCCACACGGTTACAAGTATGGCGACAATTTACGGCTCCGAAGAGTTAGGATTATCTGCAACATCCCTCATGGTGACACTCCTGCTTGTCCAAGTTGTCGCAATCGGCGGCGCGTTGATATTCGGTAAACTCGCAACCCATATCGGCGCAAAACGGGCAGTCATGGTCTCTTTAGTACTATGGACCGGAGTCGTCGTTTACGGTTATTTTATCCAAACTGCGACAGAATTCTTTGTTCTGGGAATGGTGGTCGGGGTAGTTCTTGGCGGCATACAAGCACTCAGTCGCTCTTTCTACGGCGCAATGATTCCAGAGAACGCAAGTGCCGAGTTTTACGGGTTCTTTTCTGTCTTTAGCAAGTTTTCGGCAATCTGGGGACCCTTTACATTCGGACTTGTTAAACAGATCACCGGAACAGCGCGTCTCGCTATTATCTCACTAATGGTTTTCTTCATCGTCGGTTTTATCCTACTCGCCTTTGTCAATGAAGAAAAGGCGAAAGCAGATAGAGACAAGTTCGCATTCTGAAACAAGCAATGAAAGAAGGGACGACACAAGGTCGTCCCTTCCTACGTTACTCTATTGTGGCAAAATTGGCGCGTTTCCGAAGCGCGCCAACAAATAACCTCACTTAATTCGCTAACTCGAAAATAATCGGAATTTCAAGGCGCAGGCTATTAACCTCTTGTCCTTCAGGGAAAGACGGGTAAGGTACACCGTTTTGGACAGCAGCGAGCGCCGCGTTATCCAAGGCACTTGAACCAGACGGAGCGATAACAACCGGGTTGCGAACCGAACCGTCTCTGAAGAGTGTAAATCGAACCGTCGTCGATGTACCGGCATCAAGATTCCGCACCCGTGGCGGGAAACGTTGCACCTGTTTTATCCGATCGCGGACCGCCTTTAAGAACTCGTTAAACGCCTGTTTCGCATCGCCCAAATTGACTGAAGCGAGTTCTAAATTACCCGGATCATTGAATTCGACCTGTGCCATTGTCGATCCGACATCCATCCTCTCAACGATGCTTGTACTTTCAAATTTCGGCACCTCAAACTTCGGCACCGTTGTAACAATACTCACCTGTCGTGATGTCCCAACCATATCTTTACCGAACGGTGTACTCGGTGGCACAATAGGACGTGTCGATTCATCGCTCACAGGCAGTGTGAACCGGGCATTAGCCACCTGAACCTTGGCACTCGTTGTTACAGGTTGATTCTTCGGTGCCCGAATCCTGCTTAACTTCGGTTTCTCTGGATGTCGCGTCGCACGGGGCGGTGTACGGCGTTTCGGCTGCGGTTTCGTCTGCTTCACCATAACCGACTGCACCTTGTCTTCGTTCATCTCCAACACCTTTTTCCGCACAAAGTAAACCGTCAAGATAACGAGACCGATGACGTGGATCCCGATAGCGAAACCACTCGCAATCCGAACCGCTGTGGTCTTCCATTTCTTGGCAGCCTCACGATTTTGACGCTGGGCATCAACGATTGTCATTGAGACTTCAGGCACATTCGCCGGGCGCGACTTCTTGACGACTTGCCCCGGTTGTTGGGGCTGTCCCGTTTTCGCCGCCAACTTTTTCTTACGCAGCTTCCGTTTCTGCCTACCCATGCTAAAATTAGAGAGCGCGCTGCTCATAATTCGTCCTCCTTAAACCGCTATAAGGGCATATAATATAGTAAATTCCAAAAATAAATACACACTTCCAACCCCCGGTAGGTGCGGTTTCCTAACCGCACCGATGCTAAGTGTATAAGTAATTACAGGATCTACTATATAGTAAATTCCAAAAATAAATACACACTTCCAACCCCCGGTAGGTGCGGTTTCCTAACCGCACCGATGCTAAGTGTATAAGTAATTACAGGATCTACTATAATAACAACCTGTCTTTGATGTTTAGTCCTCGTAACTCAGCAATTTATAGCTATTGTCTCTCACAACGACGGAACCGAGAATCTTCAATTCCCCTTTTTCGCCAGCAGCGTTTTTTAACATCAAAACAGCACCTCGAAAAAGTTGGAACCCTTCATAAGTCTCTGTAGGTCTGTCAAAGCGAATCGCCACGAATTCCAGATTCTGACCCCCATAACGGGCTATCCACTTTTTCATACCGATGTTACATTTTTTATTCAGATTCGACCACGCAAAATTACCCGGGAAATTACTTGGCGGTTGACTCGCAGGGAATGCCGGCCAGATCCAATCCAGATATTCTTCGCGCTGCACACGCAAACGGTTCAGTTTTTCTATGTCTCTGGTATTCAGTGCATCAACGACTGCCAGACCGAGTTGGTCTGGCGAGCCGAGACTATCTTCCCAAACCGGTTTCTTACAGCCGACCGTACTGCTATAGACAAGCAGTACAGTCAGCAGCAAAGAAAAAATGTGACCTGAGCGTCCACTAATTCTGCGCACTCGTTGTCCACCCTGATAACCAATTATTGGACGGGCTCACAGCACCGATGAAGTTAACCGCTTCAAAGAAACCATCAGCAGGCGGCGATGCCGCGGAAACCGCTGCAGCACCAGCACCCGGTGTGAAGTTCGGGGCAGTTTTGCTGAACGGTGCCGCCAAACCTGGATCGGTCTCTTCGTTACCGTTAGCAGCGGCATAACCGGCTTCGTCAAACCCGTCATCCTCTTTTTCGTCGCCGAAGTTACCTTTACCATTTTCAAAGAAAATACCGTTCTTGACAACCAGATTGCCGCCTTCTGCTTGCACAATGGACGACTCGCCGTCAATGTCAAGTCCGATCTTGTTGAAACCTGTGACGATGAAGTTGGCGTACGTGCCAGCAGCACCTTCGCGGATCAGCATGCCGTTGTCGCTTTCGGGTCCAGAAGGATCACCGACGAGCGTTACGTTATAAATCGTTGCAGCGGAACGCGGAGTCGCTTCATTATTTTTACTGCTGTTATCAACTTCAAACCCGTTATCCGCGTCATCACCATACTGCTGGGCAACCCAGAATTGACCTTTACCGGTCCAACCGTCTGTCCAGTCGAAGGAGTCGTCACGGGCACCCGTCACGAGTGCATATTTAAGATTGACAGTGCCACCGAAAAACTCAATGCCGTCATCTTGGTTCATGTGTACCTGGATGTACTCCGCAACCGTACCAGATCCGACACCTTGGAAAGCGATACCGTTCAACTCGTTATCCGGGCTAAATTCGATACCCGCATATTCGAGACGGAGATAACGCAGGACACCGCTGCTATCAGTTGGATTGTTTCCACCGAAGGCGCCCGTGTCACCTTCGCCGAAGGTTACACCTTGGTTCGTCGGCGCACTACCGTTGATAATCAAGCCGCCCCACTGCCCACGGGCACGGCTACCGATTTGTGCGTCACTTGACATAACAATCGGGGCATCCGCTGTACCGTTTGCCATAATCTTAGAGCCTTGCGCGATAATCAATGTCCCATTGCTCGCCTGCTCACCGAAGATTTCGACACCCGCTTCAATCGTTAACGTCGCACCGCCTTCAACAAAAACAGCACCCTTCAAGAGATAATCGTAATCTGCTGAAAGCGTTCTGTCGGCATTCAATTTACCTTCAAGAACGACAACTTGACGACCATCAACTTCAATCGTCTCTTCCAGATGGGCTTCATCTTCGTGATCATGGTCATCTTCCTCGTCATCACTTCCACAACCGACAAACGCCAACGCTACGCCAACCGCAAAAATGGCCATTAACTGGAACAACCAATTTTGAAACAATCCCCGTTTTCCACTAAAAGCAGGGATAGACCCAATATTTAACATTAGCTAACTAAGCTCCTTTTTGTTTTTTTTCTAGCCCTAACCGCTAAAGCGGAAAGCACTAATAATCGCGACTCAGCGATCCAAATCGCTATATATTTTTTTTCCGTCGCTGTTATAGATTCCCATCGGTATTAAAGGATACCCATAAATTGTTACAAAAAAATGACATTCTTATGATTTTTTTCCACTTTAAAAATGGCTATCAGCAATCGGCTGACGGCTGATGCGCTACCGCTGTCGGCTACAGGTTGTAACTGACCCCCACCGAGAAAGACCTACCAATCTTGTAACGGAGATAGTCTGCGTCTCCCATCTTATAGTAAACATCCGGATCCAGTAGGTTTTTCGCTGAGAAACTCAACTTAAAATAGTCTGCAACGACTCGACTAAAACTTGCATCCAATTGACCGCGCGCCTGCTCATACACGTCGGGTACCCCATGGTTCCCCACCTCCGAAAGCCTACTTCCAAAGATATTATACGCGATCGCACTCGAAATACCCCAATTAGGATCTTCATAACCGACAGAGACATTGAAAATGTACGGGCATTGTCCTTGCAGCGGACGTTCGGAAGACGTCTGAATTCCAATCCCCTCCGGCAAGACCACCTGTGAGGAGATCAGCGCAGCGTTGGTATTAATAGAGAAGTTGCTTAAAGCCTCTGTAATAACACCCAAATTCTGGCGCGCCTCTAATTCCACACCGTAGTTGTGAGCACCTTCGGCATTTTCATAAGTGATTCGGACCTCCGCTTGCGGTTGAACGATCTGCTCAATCGGTTTTTGGAACCGTTTATAGAACGCACTGATCGCCACCACACCGCCGATCTCTGGGAAGACTTCCCAGCGGAAATCGAAATTGTCGATCTGTGTCCGCTCCAAATTCGGGTTACCGAGGATGGTTCTGCCGCCCACAAAATCTGTAAACTCAAACGGCGCGAGTTCACGGAAGTCTGGACGCGTAATCGTTCGTGATGCTGCGAAACGCAAATTCATCCGCTCTGCTATACGATACGTTACGTTCAGCCCCGGCAACCAATCAAGCGTTTCCAAATTCGCGTTAATCTCCGTTCGCGTCGCCGCGAACGGATCGAAGGTCGTGACGAGTTGATCCGAAGACTCCAATCGGACACCGCTCATCACCTGCCATTTCGGACTTAGCGGCAGATCAAGCATCAGGTAGCCTGAATAGATATTATGGTCAGCGAGGTAGTTATCCGTAGAGCGCGTCGATTCACGCAACTCAAAAACACGCGGCGCTATGTGTGCGGATTCAAAGAGTATTTCCGGCGGATCGGATAAGTCCACGATAGCATCTACTTGGTCGGATGGTAAGAATCTAAATCTCCGTACATCAAAGGTCCTAGCCCTATCCCGGACTAAACCGCCAAATTTGAGCAGCCCATCTGTGCCTAAGCGAACTTTCCAGTCAACGCGGGCGTTATACTCATTGTCCTCAAGATCAAAGAAAAATCGACTCCCGCTTTGCGTCACATCGCGGAACACGAAATCGTTATCTCTCTCTTCATAGATATTCTCGCGTGTATCCGGTTCATCACGTGAAGCACGCGAATAGGTGAGCCGCCAATCCATAGACACACCCGGTTCCTCGGGACCCTCCAACGCCGGCTCGCCAAAGTTGAAGTCGTGCGTCCCCGCTAACTGACCAGAGAAGAGTTGGCGTTCGACATATCGGAGGCGTGTACTCTTCATATCCGTGTTCCTGTCAGCGTTGAAACCCTCCCACGTTCGGATCTCATCTTCTGCCGTATGCGTGAAAAGCGAGCGGAGATTGACCTGATGTTGCGGAGAAAAACGGAGACTCGTGTTTAGCACCGTTCCCCAGTCCACCTCGTTTCCGCTCCGCTCTACCGCGTACTCGGTTACGCGTGAAAGCTTCTCACCCAAACCGATCCGGTAAGCATTCCGACTTTGCGTCCCATAACTGTGGCTATTGCCGTAAGAGATAACACCTAAATACCCGAACTCTTTACCGAAAAGCGGATTACTGTTACCGAGGCTGAATTTATAACTTTGGTTGACCGGTATAGTTACCAACTCCGGCGACCAAACGTTCTCAAAAGAGCGTCCAAACTCCTGAATCTTTTCCTGTGTAAAACCTGCCGTCGTAAAACGTCCACGCTCACGAATAGGTGTATCGGCTGCCTCATCTCGAATGATACTCGGCAGTTGCCGCGAACCGTCATCGAACCCCAAAAAATCGAAATCGCCGCCCGGATAATCTAAACCTTCTTGCCCAGTCGCCTGTGTGTTGAACCCCGTTGACATGGACAATGACATCGTCAACTCTTCGGGGAAATCTTTCGTGAAAACTTGGACGGAACCCCCAGCAAAACCGCCCGGTTGGTCGGGTGAAAATGTCTTTACCGTCTGCAGACTTGCAAGGAGACTCGCCGGGAAGATATCCATCGGCACGACGCGCCTATTCGGTTCCGGGCTCGGGATTTCAACATTGTTCAGGAGTGTATTACTATAACGTTCCCCCAATCCACGCACAAATACGTAACGTCCGCCAACAATGCTAACGCCCGTTACCCGTTTAATCGCCTCACCCGCAGACGATGCTGGAAGTCGGCTCATCTCTTCTGTACTAATACTGTCCTCAATCCCTGAACTCCGCATGCGCTGTTCGAGCAACCCGCGCTCACTCGCTTGGCTCAGTTGTACCGGCATCTTAATCGCATCAAGTTTCACCACCTGCGGCACCATTAACATTCGGAGCGGTTCCGGTGTCTCCCCAGCTTTTACCTCAAACTCAGGAACGGTATAGGTGTTATAAAACGGCGCAGTCGCCTGAATCCTGTAACGACCCGCCGGTAAGTCCAACGAAAACACACCAGTCTCATCAGTTGTGACTCGGATCTCGGTATCAGCGACCCGAATTGTAACCTCTCCAAGCGGCACATCGGTTTCACCATCCACGACGATACCGGTTACGCTGACATACTGTTGCGTTTCATGGTTATCAGCACCCACTTCATAAAATGCCAGTGAAACACCGATAACTAAAAGCAACACACCGATACAAAGGTGTCCCCGGAAGAATAGAGATCGCAAACCCATATTAAGAAGTCCTCTCATACTGTTTTTTGTCCTTTTAGGCAAGTTTGAAATCCTCACATAGTTTTATACAACGCTTGCCAAATGCACACACGGATTTGGCGGTAATCATTCCAATTACAGCATCACGCCGAAAGGTGCCGCTCCAACGATTCCATCTTCAGCACCAATCCAACGGTAAAAGAATTATAACCCCCGAATGCAACAAAAATGTGTTATTTTTTTGCCAAAAAAATAGAAACGTTTCCCTTGATATTTTCTTACATAAACTCTATAATAATTGAGGGTTTGGGGCAGGGCCATTCAATTGTACCTATTCACTTTATATATATGGATACGTCTTCCTCTGTAGGAGCGAGCTGCGCTCGCGATCTTTCCTAAGAACGGGCACATATGTAAAGCAAAACCATGATCCAAATCGTACAATTGAATA
>JAJDXV010000049.1 GCA_022823085.1 Candidatus Poribacteria bacterium | reverse complement strand
AGGGTCAACTATGGCAAGCGTGTTAATCAAAAGTTGCATCAGTGGCCGTTTGGTAAAATAACTGAGTTAATCACTTACAAAGCGAAAACATTTGGTATCAAGGTTAAGTTGATTAATGAGGCTTACACTTCACAAACTTGCCCGCAATGCGGTCATAAAAACAAACCTACTAACAGAAACTATTCTTGTAAATGTGGGTTTGAATATCACCGCGATGGTGTGGGTGCGATAAATATAAGAGAAAAGTATCTGGGTCGCCTTGGTGACCCCGTAGTGGCGGAAATGGGTTCTACCCGGATGGCACCGCCCTTGGGCTTTCGATTGGAAGCCCCTGTTGTCTTGGTTTAAAACCAGGAAATGTTCCTATAAGGAACAAAAAGGAATCTCCAATCTTTAGATTGGAGAGGATGTCAAACCTTACTCAGTATAGGATGCACCAGTGAAAAATCGGATTACGATGCAGGTATAGAAGCCTATAAACGTGGACACTATACTACAGCTCTGTACGATTTTGAGAAGCGGGCAAATCAGGGCGATCCTGTCGCGCAATTCTGCCTCGGCTACATGTATAAACACGGTCAAGGCGTGAGGGCAAATGAAGAAAAAGCTAAAGAATGGTATATAAAAGCAGCAGATCAAAACTATCCCCAAGCAATGAACAACCTTGCCAAAATGTATTATAATGGATTGTTTGATTCTAAAGGGGTGGAATTGTGGAAACAAGCAGCGGAAATGGGTAATCGGGCTGCACAATTCAACCTCGGTTTTGCATATTTAGTTGCTGCGTATCCGGCTGCGACTGATTCAGAGGACCTTGAAAAAGCCGAGAAATTGTTGAAACAGGCAGCATCCCAAGAACTACCTCGAGCGGCAGACTACCTTGGTTTATTGTACGGAATGAAAGCCCAGCATGCGGTTGACACCGGAGACTTTGAATTAGCCAGCAAGTGGTATGAAATGCAGGAGAATTCATATAGGACTGCAGATATCGTTGTCAAAGCTAAAGAGAAAGCTGCAGGGAAGAAAGAAAAAGGCCATGCGCAATCGCAATTCCATCTCGGGTTAATGTACGAAAAAGGGAGAGTAGCACAGTCTTTCACTGAGGACGGGAGATGGAAAGAAGCCTTGAAATGGTACACACAGGCGGCAGAACAAGGGCACGCTGGATCACAATCCAAACTTGGCTTTATGTACTATCTTGGCAATGGGGTGGACAAAGACCCAAAAAAAGCAATGGAACTATTTAGAAAAGCAGCAAGACAAGGAGTTGTCTATGCACAGAATAACCTAGCTAATATGTATGGCAAGGAAGCATCGCGATCCGAGGATGAAAGGACTGCCAAACTAAATCGTGAAAACTATATCCATAGGAGTGTCACCTCATTCCGAGTTCCACCGAAAAGGTAGTTCTATCATAAAGAAAATTTACAAATCCCGTTCTTTTTCAATGAAAGAGGACGTATCCAAGAAAGAGGATGTATCAGAGGACGTATCCAAGAAAGTTAAAAAATTTACAGTGCCGGTGTTAAGCTTCAAGAACAAAAAAGAGAAAATTTTTGAAACTGATTACGGCACTAAGGAGATCGGAATTCATGATCTGAAACCGTAAGCATTAGCGGAGGTGTTATCTGCTGTAACTGCATCTAACTATTTCCAGAGTCCTATGAGGATCTTATGTGTGCTGCTCGTTTGTGTGTCCCCCGAACGTTGCTATACATAACATCGTAGTTTTACGACTTATCACCGGCATAGCGAAAAACTGAAGGTAGACAGCTTAATGTTATTCCAAAGGTCTCTGACTGCCCGAAAGTTTTCTTATTTTGGCAATCCTCTAATCCTGCAAATCCTGATTCAAACAATAAAATCCGCGCTCAGACATACAATGAAGTTTTTGGGTATCCTATTTCAGCAAACAACTTTTCAGACTTATGGTGAATCAGTAGCAGTTTCAAGAATGGTATTCATACGTGCTTGAGGTTCAATTGATAGTCGGCATTCAAGCGAATTCAGTATAGTTCTGAGCAGGTCGAATAGCGGGGCATCCTCGTTAGAGAGAGCATCCGAAAGTGTTTCGGCATTAATACCAGTTTGTTTGCAAATTTCAACAACCCCACCCTGTGATGCTATAAAGACCCGGAGTTCCTTCAGAAAGAAGGTCAGATCGCCATCAGCGAGATATTCCTCCAAGGTCAATTGAAGGTAGTCAATCGCTGCCTCCCGATCATTAGCAAGTCTTCTAATTTGATACTCGCGCCAGTTTCCCATTTCTCTCATGGATGTGCCTCCTTATATTCTCGCCAATAGATTTTTGCACGTTCAATATCCCGTGCTTGTGATGCCTTGTCTCCACCACAAAGCAGAAGGACGAGTGTGTTTTCAATTTGACCAAAATAGATGCGATATCCTGATCCAAAGTGCAGACGCAATTCAAAGACACCTTCACCGACAGATTGGCAATCACCAAAATTGCCATGTTCAAGTCTTGCAAGTCGTTTGTCAATTTTCTGTTGCGTGTTTTTATCTCGAATGGATTCAAACCATTCCGTGAAAGGTTGTCTGCCACTTGAAGTCCGATAGTATTGTATCTCTTTCTGATGTGTGTCGCTACGCATTGATGCTTTCTCTATAGTCTCACAATCACTCTAACGAATAAACCCGTTGATTAACCATTATATCCGATTTTCCGTTGAAAATGCAATGAAAATTTACGTCTTGAAAATCCTTTGCTTAAAGAAATCTATTATGGTACAATAGAAACGCATTAATCAATTCAAACGGAGCAAAATTAAAAAAAGAGATATGACTTTCCAAGAAATAATTTTAGCGTTAGAGAAATTCTGGGCAGACCACGGCTGCATCATCCAGCAACCGTGTGATGTAGAGGTCGGCGCGGGGACGTTCAATCCTGCGACCTTCCTCCGATGCCTCGGACCCGAACCGTGGCGAGTGGCTTATGTCGAACCTGTACGCCGTCCAACCGATGGCAGATACGCAGAGAACCCATTCCGCCTCGGCGCATACTACCAATATCAGGTAATCCTAAAACCTGCACCTGAGAATGTGCTTCCACTCTATCTTGAGAGCCTCTATCATCTCGGTATCCCGCCGCGTCAGAACGACATCCGCTTCGTTGAAGACGACTGGGAATCACCGACGCTCGGTGCCTCTGGGCTCGGTTGGGAAGTCTGGTGGAACGGTGCAGAAGTCACCCAATTCACCTACTTCCAGCAGATGGGCAGTATCGATCTTGCCCCAATCTGTGCTGAGATTACCTATGGACTCGAACGGATCGCACTCTACTTACAAGATGTTGATAGTTTCTTTGACATCCGCTGGAACGAACACCTCAACTACCGTGATGTCCACCATCAAAGCGAAGTCGAGTACTCAACCTACAACTTCCAGCATGCAAACGTAGAGATGCTCTTCGACCAGTTCAGTACCTACGAAAAAGAGACGCACGCCTGTTTAGATGCGGGGTTAGTGCTACCGGCGACCGATCACGTCCTTAAATGCTCACACACCTTCAACATGCTTGACGCACGCGGCGTTATCAGCGTCACGGAGCGCGTCAGCTACATTGAACGTGTGCGACGACTTGCACAGCGGATCGCACGGGCGTACGTCGAACAGCGCGAAGAGATGGGGCACCCGCTCATGGGACGTTTCAGCATAGCAACCGACACAGAAGTCGCGATTCCCACAAAAGACCAAACACCGACGCAACCGCAGGAAGAATCAGCGGATCTCCTGTTTGAAATCGGCACAGAGGAGATACCCGCCGGTTATGTCCCGCCTGCGCTTACGCAGCTCCGGGAAATCGCAACCGAGTCTCTGACAGACAACAGAATCCCGTTCGGTGAGATTGAGACCTTCGGTACACCGCGCCGTATCACGCTCACCATCAAAGACCTGAAGACGCTTCAAGAGAGCGAGGAGACAGAAGTTGTGGGACCTCCGAAAAGCATTGCCTACGACGAGGACGGCGAACCGACACAGGCAGCAATCGGTTTTGCAAAGACACAAGGTGTCGAACTCACAGCACTCCGTATCGTCGAAACCGAACGCGGTGAATACGTTGCCACTTCAAAACTTGAAACCGGTGAACCGACGCGCGAAGTGCTACAAACACTTCTACCCGAATGGATTGCGGCACTCCGTTTCCCGAAGACGATGCGTTGGGAAACCGGATCGGAAGCCGCACAAGCATTCGCTCGTTTCGCGCGTCCTATCCGCTGGCTCGTCGCACTTTTCGGTGATGAAGTCGTTGACTGTGCCTACGGAGACGTACACGCCGGACGGGTAACCTATGGACACCGCTCCCTGCATACCGACCCGATAACGCTAACATCGGCGGATTTGAACGCCTACACCGATGCGTTGCGCGCCGTCGATGTGATTGTCTGTCCTAACGAACGACGAGAGGCAATCGGAAAACAGGTGAGATCCATTTTAAAAGCGGAAGGCTACCTCCCGAAAATCGACGAAGAGCTGCTTGATACAGTCAACTATCTCGTAGAGAATCCGCAACCCATCATCGGCAATTTCAGTGAATCGCACTTGGAGATACCGCCGGAAGTGCTCATCACGGCGATGAAGAAGCATCAACGCTATTTCCCGATGTGGAAAAACGATTCGGAACTGGTACCGAAATTCATCACGATTTCCAACGGAACCGACGGCAACTTTGACGGCGTTCAGCACGGAAACGAGCGTGTCCTCCACGCCAGACTCAACGATGCCGAATTCTTCTACAAAGAAGACCAGAAAACCGGCCTCGCTGATAAAGTTGAACGCTTAGGCGCGGTCGTCTTTCACGCCAGACTCGGTTCGCTTTTGGAGAAGGCGGAACGGCTCAAGGCGTTAACGAATTTCATCGGGACAGAACTGCAAGTATCGGAAACGAATGTTGAACACGTAGAACGCGCAGCGTGGCTCTGTAAAGCGGATTTGACGACACAGATGGTCATCGAATTCCCGTCCCTGCAGGGTATCACCGGTAGATACTACGCGCAAAACTCTGGCGAACCAGCATTCGTGGCGACTGCTATTGCTGAGCACTACCAACCGCTCGGTGCAGATACGCCGCTCCCCGAAACCGAAATCGGCGCGATTCTCGCTATCGCTGATAAACTCGACACGATCGTCGGATACTTCGGTATAGAGGAACGTCCGACCGGTTCACAAGACCCATACGCCTTGCGGCGACATGCGCTCGGCACAATCCGTATCCTCCAAGAGCGGCGGCTGCCGCTCTCTCTGGATGCAGTTGTGGAAAAGGCGATCTCGCTCTACGCCGTTCCATTGGTTGATGACACAAAAACCGGTGTTCTCAACTTCATCAAAGACCGTCTACGCGTCATCTTGCAGGCGCAGCAATATACGCCTGATCTGACTGATGCTGTTTTAGCCGTCGGTGATGTCAATATCATTGATATCCTCAAACGCGCCAACGCACTTGCCGAATTTCGCTTGACACCAAACTTTGAGGAAGTGTATAATGCCCTCAATCGGGTATTGAGAATCTTACCGCCGGATGCACCGGAGACAGTAGACATCTCGATGCTGCAAGACGACGCTGAGAAGCAGTTGTACGAACGTACCACCGAAACAGCACCGAGCCTTAAACAGCGTATACAGGCGCGAGACTACACCAAACTTCTAACACATCTCGCTACTTTGCAACCTGCAATTGATACATTCTTTGATGAGGTGCTGGTTATGGCGAAAGAACCGGCACTGCGCTCAAACCGATTGGCGTTGTTGAATCAAATCGGACGGAACATTTATGCGATCGCAGACTTGACGAAAATAGTTGTCAGTCGTCAGGGGGAATAGTTATGAATCGGACTTTTAATATGTTAAAAATTGGTATGTCCCTCCCACTTATCGTGGTGATTACGTTTCTGCTTGCGTGTGGTGAGAAAGAGAACAGAGATATTATTGAAGCGCGCGCGGCTATCGTTCGTGGGGATTACGCTGCTGCACAGACAGCAGTCGAAAGAACAGATACTGGCAATCAAGAAGCGGAACATCTCCGCGCCTTCTTGCAGCTCCGCACACAGGTGGATGCAGCTGGGTGGCACGAAGCGATTGTAAAAGCCAATGCTTACCTCGAAACAGTCACCGCCGACATCCGCGCTATCTTGGCGTTGGAGGACCCGGATTCCGATGACCTTGACCAGCAGGAGCGGCTCATCCGTATACAGAATTCTATCTCCGGCCTCTTTGCCGTATCCCTCGCTGAAGCGGTCGAAAAACGTTCAGAATTACTGACAGAACTCGTCGAATCCCCGGACGCTGCAGTCGTCAACGCACTTTTAGCTGCTGAGAAGTGCTATCAGCCCAACGCACGCGCAGCTGTCGCACAACTCATGAACAGACTTGGACATGGAGAAGCGGTTGCGGAACTGTTGCAGCAGGCGACCCGTCACCAGGATCCTGCGATACAGAAGGAAGCAGTACGTCATCTTGGGGCGATGCGGAACTCTGAATTCATCCCTACATTTGAAGCGATTCTCACGAAAACTGAGAACGCGCCGGAGGTCACGTATAGGGCAATTACCGCTCTGGAGCAGCTGGCGAGTTCTGGTGCCGCTGAAGGCACGGATATCGTGCCAGCACTTCAACTTGCACTCAGAAACAACAGTGCACAAGTCAGAATGCACGCCGCAAAACTCCTCGGACGTATCCAAACGGAAACTGCTGTCCCTGACCTCATCCGACTGCTCTCAGATCAGAACAGTTACGTAAAAGATACAGCCATAGATGCGCTCAACCGCATCGGAGACCTCACAACTGTACCGCTCCTTGAGGTGTTGGCGACAAAAGCGAGAAACCTGATTCCTGATGTGGACACCGGTTTCACAACGGACTATCAATACATCGCAAGTGCTTATATTGATGAACTGTGGATGAGGAAGTACCGGATTGCGACCCAAGCCGCTGCAATCCAGACGCTCGGACTCCTGAAATCCGAAGAAGCTGTCCAACCGTTAATAAAAGAATTAGCAAACGAAGAGCTGCAGGCGCAAGCACTGGCAGCACTCGTTGAGATGGGCGGTGTCGCTGTTCCGCTGATGCTTGACGCACTGAAAAATAGCACAGATGAGACCCGAATCAGGATAGCAAATGCTCTGGGACAAATCGCAGACAGGCGCGCCATAGAACCGCTTATTGAGGCACTAAATAACGATCCGCATAAAGAGGTTAAAGCCCTGGCTGCGATCGGACTTGGGAATATGCGGACGCGCCGAGCAATCCCTGCACTCACCGAGGCACTCACCTACGACGATACGACCGCCACCAATGCTGCGACGGCACTCGGTAAAATTGATGTTGCAACAGAAGATGCCGTTGAAAAATTGATCATCATGGCAATGGGTAAGCAGATGCGCGAGACGCTGCGACTCGCCGCGATTGATGCACTCTGGCAACTTAAACCTGAAGAAGCGACACAACCGATGCTCCTGCTTGTGTTCAGTGATGAGACGAGTCCGAGCATACGTGCGAATGCTGTCAAAGTCCTCAGTCGTATCAAAGCACCGGAAACGACACCTATTCTTCTGTGGGTACTCTCCACGCAATTCGACGAAATTTCGGAGTTCCAACGGCACATGAAACGGCAATATAAAACGCTTGATGCCCTCCGAACACAGGTCGAATCTTTCGAGTTTCAATGGACACCTGATTACCCGCGCGCGAACTATCGAACATGGGGTGAGTTGAAGCCGGTACCGAGCCTCGTCCGAAGTGAAGTCGCCCATGCACTTGGGATTATCAAAGGCGACACTGTCATAGAACCGTTGATCCGTGCCCTTGAAGACGATGCCCGCGCAACTGTACGTCAAAGTGCAGCGTGGGCGCTCGGTGAAATCAAAGGGGATGCGGCAACCACTGCGCTCATCACCGCGCTGAAAAAAGATAAACAGGGTGTCGTCCGACAGGAATCCGCGATTGCGCTTGGGAAAATAAAAGGACAGCGGGTTGTAGATCCGCTCTTAGACGCGCTCCGAAACGATAAGTATGAGACGACGCGCGTCCGAGCCGCGATCGCCCTCCGAGAAATTCAAGCCGCGGATAAGGGGCTCGTCGATGTTTTGAAGAAAGGCGTTGGAAATTTTGATGATGGCTACGAAGTCCTTTCTGTCCAGAACGAGATCATTGGTGCATTAATCAAAGATGGAAATGACGCAACAGCAGAATTTGTTCTCAATGTCCTTAAATCTGTAGATGATGAGTGGACGCGATGGGCATTCGTCCACATTCTCGGGGCGACTGCGAAAAAAGCTGCGGCAGATACAATACTTGAGGCACTGAAACATCCGAGTTATGTTGTCCGGCAACGGGCGGCAAACTCGCTCGGCGGGTTCAAAGAACGCCGGATGGTTGAACCGCTCATCGCCGTACTCGAAGACAGCGGTGAAATGAAATCCATCCGTGCAGCCGCAATCGTTTCGCTCAACGTACTCAAAGACGAACGCGCTTCGGGCCCCCTGCTAACAGCACTCTCCGATGAGAACGCTGAGATCCGATTACAAGCCGCTGCCGCTTTAGGGGCACTTAAAGATTCAAAAGCCGTTGAAAAACTTAGTGAGATCGTCGAAAATCCGTTAGAGCCCGATAATGTCCGCGCTGCAGCAGTAGCCGCACTCGGAAACATCGGCGATAAATCGGCTGAGGATATACTCATCCGTGCGCTTGACATCCGGGTCGGAAACATTGCGAACAATGCTATTACTGCACTCGGTCAGCTCGAAAGCGAAGCCGCTATTCCGAGACTGATCGCTATTCTTGAAGATAAAGGGGTACCGTTAGATGCCGGCACGGCAGCGTTGGCGAACGCTTCCGCCCGTACAAAAGCGGCACGGGCACTCGGGACTATCGGTGGTACCCGCGCAGCCGAAGCACTTGGAAGACGAATCGTTGATGAGACTGAATATATCGTCGCACTTGAGGACGCAGGGAACAGAAAAAACCTCGGACTCAATGATCGGAGGCGCAACTGGAGTTGGCGAGTTTTCGTTATAGCTGTCAAGAAACTGGACCTGCCTGCTTTCGTCGCACCGAAAATGGCGGAACGCGCTGCGGATAAATGGCAAAGCAACCCCGTGAGAAACGCCGCAATGGTAGCACTCGGACGTTGCAAAACGGCAGGTGTAGCACTGGATACATCCGATCTCAAAGAGCGGTTGACCGATCCAGATGTTGACATCCGAAAAGCCACAGCACTCGCCGTGGGTGAAGCGGGAATTTCAGAGCTCATACCTGAACTTGTGCAGATGATGAAGGGTGAGACTGAAGACAACAAGGATGTCCGACGTGCAGCGACACAAGGGCTCCGGGAATTAGCGGATCCGTCAACGACTGACGCGCTCATCGAAGTCATGAACAACGACGATAACCACGTCGAAATCCGACGCGATGCCTCTCGTGCATTAGGGGACATTGGATCCGACAAAGCTGTAACGGCATTGGTGGACAAGTTGAGTGCCTTACACGAAGCCCAAATTACACGAGGATTCCGCCTCGATGTCATCAGGGCACTCGGCGACGCGAAAAACACAAACGCAGTCGCACTCCTCGAAATGCTCTTGGAAGATCAGGACGCGGACATCCATTTCTTAGCAGCCGCAGCACTCTTTGAAATTACGGGTAAAGGCTACGGCTATAACCGTCTCTAAGTATCACGGCTTCTGTTAAGAGTAGAAGGTTCCCGATTAGGTAATAGTCTAATGCTGTCCTTACATAAGAACTTAGTCCCCTATTGACTTGTGTTTCAAAAATTTGGCGGAAACATTATTAAATCGAAACCCCTTTGAGAAATATCAGTAAAATTTTACTCCGTACCTTACATGGTGCGGGCGTTATAGAAATGTTCTATGTTTATCAAAAGCGATAGTAAACTTATCAATCTTGAAGAAACTTACGGAGTTGATAGATTTTTCAGTACTGTGTATATTGAAAGCAAAAGTACAGAAAAGCAAAGTATTAGGTTCCGCACAGAGGGTATTGCTGAAGCCTTTGTATTAGATTTTCAAAATTATCTGAATGCCAAAACTGCGAGAGAAAAATCTGATGCAAGTGAGTTAATTGCCAAGTACAGTGAACGTCTTAACAAAGACTTAGCGGCAGACTTAAATCTTGAAGAATTTCTAAATTCGCATAGCTTCTTGGAACAGCGTGTTAACTTTCACGGTCTTAACCACGGAATTGATATTTGGTCCGTTGAGAAGAATGTGGTAGACTACCTTGAAGCCCGCGGGGGGTATTTCTTAGATCCGAACAAAGACATTGGTGGTCTTAATTGGCATAATGGGACTATCAATAGATTAGCTGGAGCAATGGATATTGACAACCTACTTCTTCAACATGTGATAGATTACATGCAAAGTGAAAATAAAGTGCAGTTCCTCAGTGATATTCTCTATGAGAAGGGTGGTCGAGATATTTGGGCTCACGTTATTGTTCTTACAGAAAGTGTTGAGAATTATAAAGCTTGGGTTAAGAAAGAGAAACAGAACAGAAGATGGGCCCGGGGATGCCTTATTGGAATTGGAATCGGATTTATTCTTTGGGCTCTTCTGATAATATTTAGTTAATACCCTCATTCGGTTTATCATAGAACCCATACTCCGCATTTCTAAAGACAGGAAAAGGAGAGTGAAATGAGGGATAAATTTATACTATAATTTACCCAAGTTGCTACTAACAGATTTTGAGTGTTTCAACACAGTTTTTCAGACACTTTCCCCACCCCAGAGGGGTGAAATGTCTATAGAAAATGGCGTATCCAACTCTTGCACTCCAGCGGAGTGCTATGTGTTAAACAGGTGGCAAGTTGGGTTATAATTTCTACAATTTCCTGTAGAATAGCCTGTTCAGTCTTTTGTAGAATAGGCTGTTAGCCTGTTCAATCTTGTGTACACAATTAACACTCAACGACTATTTCAAATACTTTTGAAGGAGATTTTTATGGCTTTTTTTGAATTAAGACAGTACAGAACACAACCCGGTCAACGTGAAAACTGGGTGGAATACATGGAAGAAACGGTCATCCCGTTCCAGATTTCTAAAGGGATGGTCGTGATTGGCAGCTTCATCGGCGAAGAAGAGGACGATCTCTACGTCTGGATTCGACGGTTCGAGAGCGAGGAACAGCGTGAGCAGCTCTACGCAGCGGTCTACGAAGATGATCGCTGGGTGAACGAAATCTCACCACGCGTCGGTGAACTCATTGACAGAACAAAGATCGTCGTCACACGGCTCGAACCGACTTCACGCTCGGCACATCAATAGTAGTAGAAACTCGTAGGGGCGAGGTCTCCTCGTCTATCCCCCTTAAAAGTTCAAAATGGAGGTGTTTTGATGAACGCTGAAGAAAAATATCTGTTTGATCTCTGGGGATATGTGAATATTGAAGGCGTTTTAAGGGACGAAGAACTCACTGAGTTGAACGCGCTTATCGATGCACAAGACTATCCGGATCCAGTGGATGATAATGTCCATTCACAGCGGTTCGGCGGATTCTTGAGTTGGGAGAACGACGCGTTCCGTAAACTTCTCAACCATCCGCGCATCATGCCGTTCTTAGCGGAGATCGTCGGTCCTAAATTCCGGCTCGATCACGTCTACGGCATCTTGATGATAGATGGCAACCCAGGTGGAACACTCCACGGCGGTGGTACACCTTATGATCCGTCGCAGTACTACGTTTTCCGAAACGACCGGATGTATAACGGGTTAACCGTCGTCTCGTGGGCACTTACCGATATGCTACCCGGACACGGCGGTTTCTGTTGTATCCCCGGCAGCCACAAGAGTAACTATCCGTGTCCATCGCAATTCCGTCCCGTAGTGGAAAACAAAACCTGTATGGCACCGGTGCATCAGAAGGCAGGAGACGCTGTTATCTTTACAGAGGCGTTGACGCACGGCACACTCCCGTGGACGGCTTCACACGAACGCCGCTCGATTCTGTTCAAGTACTCACCCGGGCACGCGTCATGGGGACAAGGCAGATACGACGACGAACTCCGCAACCTGATGTCAGACGAAGACCAGAAGTTAATGCTCGAACCGCCTTACGTTTCAAGCCGAAAACCGGTGGTTTAGTGCGTTAGTTTTGGGATAGGTTTGTAGTAGTGCGATTCATCGCACGTCAGCAGAGAATAACGGGCAATGATCGGTATCGGTTTAGGGATAGCGATCATTGCGCCGTGTTTGGCATGGGAGCATCTTATGTATTTGCGAGAAAAACGAAAACGGGAGCAAGCACAACGGGCACGCGAGCAAGCACAACGGGCACGCGAGCAAGCGGAGACGATGGTTGCTGAACTCCAGAAAGAGGTCGATCAGCTACGGAGCGAGTTAGCAGCACTGAAAGCACATTCGCATTCACCCCAGGGAGAGAATAGAGATTAAGCTTGCGATGCACCGGAAATCATTCCTATCGATAAAAGGTATATCCCTTTCCCATACGTGAGGGTGGATGTGCGTATAGAAGACTATCCAATATACCGATAACACAAATTGCAGATACATCGTCCTACCAATCTGCGACGCTGCCGTCGGTGTCATAATAGTACTCGCCACCGAGTTCTTCAGGGTAGGTGTCAAGCGTCTGTTCCGCTTCTTTCGCGTCAATTTCAAAACCGAGTCCGGGTTTTGTTGGCAATTCAATGTGTCCGTCTTTAACCTGCCAGTCCTCGATGAACAGACCGTCACCTAACCCAGCATCAATTTGTTCTTGGATCAGGAAATTCGGCACAACGGCATCCACATGAAGGGAGGCGGAGAAAGCGACAGGACCGATAGCACAGTGCGGTGCGATGTGCATATAGTAAACCTCCGCCATGTTCGCAATCTTTTTTAGTTCGGTGATGCCACCGGCGTGGGAGGTATCGGGTTGTAAGTAAGCGACTGCCTGTTTTTCAAAGACCTCGCGAAATCCCCAACGTGTTAGGAGTCGTTCACCTGTGGCAATCGGAAACGATACATGGTCGGAGACCAGTTTGAGTGCGTCTACGTTCTCTTGTGGAACCGGTTCCTCAACAAACATCGGACGCATCCCTTTAAGTTCATGGCAAATCTCGATAGCGAGTGCGGGGGTCATCTTACCGTGGAAATCGAAAGCCAGTTCAACATCGGGGCCCACCCATTCGCGCATGAGATAGGCGCGTTCGACAAAGGCATCAATCACCGAAGGCGGTTCATGTCCACGCCACTTACCACCGGGACCGGTTTTAAACGCTGTATAACCGCCTTTTTGTTGTAAAGATTCGAGACGTTCTTTCGCCGCTGCTTTGCCTTCGTCTGTCAAGCTACCGATACCCCAATGTGCATAGACGCGGATACGGTCACGCACGGCACCACCTAAGAGTTGATAGGCAGGCACATCGTAGTATTTACCGGCAATGTCCCACAACGCCTGATCGATACCGGACAGCGCGGACATCAAGATATTCCCGCCTCGGAAGAATGCCGATCGGTAGACGTGTTGCCAGTGGTGTTCAATCCGTAATGGGTCTTTGCCGATAAAGTAGTCGGCAAGTTCTGTAACAGCCATACACGTGCTTCTCGGTTTACCTTCAAGCGTCGTTTCACCCCATCCGACGATGCCGGTATCTGTCGTGATTTTGACGAGGCGCGTCCGACGGCGCGGATAAAATTGTTCAATAGTCGCAATTTTCATTCTTTTAACTATGACCTCCTGTTCACCGCTCCATTTCATTACGCGGTGGTTTCTGATTAGGTCTCAACTCTGTTTGGTAATTTTGATATTTCTTTTTTTGTAGCCTCAAAACCCGTAGCTCGTAATGTAATGGAGAGCGGATATACGGGATGGCACTTCAAACCCTAAACCCGCCTGACCGAACCGCAAGGAAAGTTAAAAATACCGCAAGGAATAATTAAATATGTCTTCACAACCGAATGTTCTTTTTATGATAGCCGACGATCACCGATGGGATGCCATCGGCGGTATGGGCGACCCAACCGTTAAAACACCCGCTATGGATTCACTCATGGCACGCGGAACAACCTTCCGCCAGACCCACATCATGGGTTCGCTTTCGGGAGCCGTTTGTGTTCCGAGTCGCGCCGCTGTTCTCACAAGCGCGAGTCTATTCCGAAGCGGTGCAAACCAGATTAACCGAGATTACGCTATCTGGCCCGAGGTGATGCGTCAAGCCGGGTATCACACATTTTTTTCTGGTAAATGGCACAACGACCGACAAACGTTTGCGGATAGTTTTGATGACGGTGGAACAATTTTCTTCGGTGGCATGGGCGATCAATATAAAGTGCCAATTTTTGATTTTGATCCGACCGGTGCCTATCCGAAAGATGATAGGTACATTGGCGATAAGTTTTCTACAGAACTGTTCACCGATTCTGCTGTGCAATTTATAGAAAACTACGACCAAGCGAACCCTTTCTTCCTCTACCTCTCTTTCACTTCACCGCACGATCCGAGAACGCCCCCCGGAGAATACGCGACAATGTATCGACCAGAGGATGTCCCTGTTCCAGAGAACTTCTACCCGGAACACCCGTTTGACAACGGCGAAATGCGTATCCGAGACGAAGTACTCGCTCCGTTCCCACGCACACCTGAAATCGTTCAGCAACACATCGCTGATTACTACGGCATGATTACTAGCCAGGATGCTGAAATGGGACGCTTGCTAAACACATTGGAAGCGAACGGACATCTCGACAACACCATTGTCATCTACACTGCCGACCACGGACTTGCTGTCGGACAACACGGACTGCTCGGTAAACAGAACCTCTATGACCACAGCATCCGTGTGCCATCAATATTCGCTGGACCCGGGATCCCCGAAGGCACAACAGTTGACGCACTCACCTACCTCTACGATGTCTTTCCGACCGTCTGCGACCTAACCAGTGTCGAGTGCCCGGATACGACCGAAGGGGTGAGTTTAGTTCCACTGATGGAAGGGTGTGTTGATCAAGTACGAGAGACTGTCTTCGCAGCGTATAAAGATATTCATCGCACCATCAGCGACGGACGTTGGAAACTCATCCGACACTATGTCTCTGAAGAGACCGGTAAAGGTACAGATTACCTCCAACTCTTCGATCTGGAGCAGGATCCGTGGGAGACAACAAACCTTGCCGATCTCCCTGAACATGCCGATCGTATCCGTTCACTTGCTGCAGATATGAAAGTGTGGCAAAACGAGACGGACGATTTTATGAAAGATACGCCGGTATTGCCGTTGTAAAATTGGATGTTGATAGGAAGGCTGGAAGGTTGCAAGAGAAGACTGGAATATTGGAAGGCTGGAAAAATGGGATGGAAGTATGGAAGGTTGGAAGGCTGCAAGGTTGAGGGTACCCATCCTTCCGTTCATTCCGCGTTCTTCCATCCTTCCAATTAAGCCCTTCCATTCTTCCGACCTTCCTTAACTGTCCTATCCACTGTGACCAATAGCAATCAGTCGCGCAGCCTGCTCCGCCGTGTCGGCTATCAAACGTGCAGCGTCTTTAACGGCATCCGCTAATTCCATCGGTTCTTGTGCGATACCGAGCATCGCATCAATGCCAGCCTCATAGACGGCATCGGCACCTTCACCGATACCACCTGCAATCGCAATGACAGGGATATTGTGTGCCTTCGCGACTTTCGCGACACCCACAGGCGTTTTCCCGAATGCAGTCTGAAAATCGAGTTGTCCCTCACCGGTAAAAACGATTGCAGCCCCTTTCACCCGTTCTTTGAGGTTAACGGCATCAATCATGATATCAACACCGAGTCGCAGTTCAGCGTTGAGAAACGCCATCAGACCGGCACCCAATCCACCTGCAGCCCCCGCACCTGGAATGTCGTTAAAAGATTTGCCGAGTGTCCGCGTCAAGACTTCGTCAAAGCGTGCCAAATATGTATCCAGTGCTTCTATCATTTCAGGTGTGGCACCCTTCTGCGGTCCGTAGACGTGTGATGCCCCGTCAGGCCCCGTCAACGGATTATTGACATCACAGGCGACAACGGTTTCAGTTTCGGCAATAGCAGGATGTAAACCGGATACATCTATTGATGCCAATTGTCCGAGACCTTCACCGCCGTGTGGAATCTGTTTGCCATCTTTATCGAGTAATCGGATGCCGAGTGCCTCCGCCATACCGGCTCCGCCATCGTTCGTCGCGCTGCCGCCGATCCCGATGATCAAGCGTCTACACCCCGCTTCCAAAGCGGCGTGAATCAGTTGCCCGGTACCGTAGGTGGTCGTACGAAGCGGGTTCCGTTCATGCGGCGCGACGAGTGTAAGACCGGAGGCGGATGCCATCTCAATGACAGCGGTTTCCGAATCTGCGAGGATGCCGAACTGTGCATCTACCTCGTTTCCCAGCGGCGCAAGAACGCGTTGTGTTTGGAGGTGTCCGCCAGTGGCATCAACGAGCGATTGCACAGTCCCTTCGCCACCATCTGCCATCGGGATTTTGTCAATAACGGCATCAGGAAACACGCGACGCAGTCCCTGCGCAATCGCATTCGCAGCTTCGAGTGCACTGACGCTCCCTTTAAATGAATCAGGTGCAACTACAATTTTCATAATGGAAAATTTATCACAAACACCGCAAGGTGTCAAGTTCAAAGTAGCGGTCAAAAACGCCGCACCAATTCCAAGCTCCAAAACCGGGGTTCATTGACAAAACCTGTCAGATTGTTGAAATCGATGCCACCCGTAGGGGACGTATCGTTGAGGATATTGCGCCCAACAAGTGCGACTTCTACATCGCTATTGGGTAATAGGCAGGCAAGCCGGATACCGCCCACCAAAAGCCAGTCATCGGCGTATTCCACGGAATCGTAAAGAAAAAACCGTACTCGGCTCCGATACGCCCAATCCGTGGAGACGACAAGGCGGATGTCCGATGGCAGCGAGAGCGCGTAGCGCAGTGCCACATCTGCAATCCATCCCGGTGCCTGCGGCAGACTGTTGCCATCAATAGAGAAAATTCCTTCAGCAACAGACGGGTCCAACATCGTACACGGTGCACCGCAGCCCTGTATCGCCAAATTCGGATCGTCAATCCGCGTCTGGTTGTAACTGAGACCCGCTGAAATTTCTAACGCTGTGATTGGCATAAAAACCAATTCCGCTTCAACGCCGCGTCCAATCGTGCTATCAGCGTTCACCAACCGGTTGAAATTAGTTTCGCCACCCACCGCAGTGAGCTGCTGATCCTGCATAAAATAGTGGAACGCCGCCATATTCAGATGTAACCGCTGCTCCCACACGCGTAATTTCGTGCCGCCTTCAAGGGAGAGAATCGTCTCGGTATCCGCGACTGTAACAGTATCACCAAACAACAAGCGTCCCTGAATGCTCGGTGCGCGGTATCCGCGCGCCGCCCGTAGATACGTTTGCACATTAGAAGCCACTTGATAGCGGAGGCTCATATCCCCGCTCCAGACGGTGTCTTCGGGGTTCTCATGGATAGGCCCGAGTGGACCTGCTTCGGTAACAGCAGGTGCCTGATCCCGCCATGCTGTATAGTCCTTCGCATCATGCGACAATCGTAGACCGGCACCGAGTTCCAGGTTCTCGAGCATTTGGAAGGTTAGTGCTGCGAACGCCGCCCGTGCTGTAGAGGCCTGCTCTTGCCGCGCCACACCGTCTAAGACACCGCCCGCCAATGTATCATAGTTGAAATCCTCCATCTCTACGAACTCCGAAAAATAGTATAAACCCAACTGGTAGGTGAGATGGCGCGCTGCTGGACTCATCAAGCGAACCTCTTGGCTAAACTGTTGCAGGTTCGGAATACCCGAAGCGGTTTCAGAAGGGAAGGGAATCTCGCCGGGGCCACTCACCGGAAGAAACGCAGCGCCGTATCCGCCGTCGATGTCTCCGCGCGAGAAATTCGTCAGGCGTTCAAATCCTGTCAGTGAAACGAGTTGGAAGTCCGCAATATCATAACGGACTTCAGCCGACAGCCCTTGCGTACGCAATGTTTGTTCATTGGGTGCGTCGTGTGCAATGCGGTCACGGGCAAAATCCTGCACCAGACCGCCTTCGCCTTTTGATAAGATGTTCGCGCGGAACAGACGTGCAGTGCCATCAAGATCGCGCGCATGGAACTTAAACCGTGCCGCTAACGCTGGCATGGGTGTCCACAACAACTGTAAACGACCTGCCAAATCCCGATGCCCGCCCAAAGCGTCGTCTTCACCGGTGCGCTCGTTATCTACCCAGTCGTCTCGCCACTGTGCAAGTCCTGAGAACCGCGCCGAAAGCACAGACGGAACAATCGGACCCGATATAGCCCCCTCGATATTGCTGCTGTTGAACCGTCCGTAACTCACCCGTCCGTATCCTTCCAAGTTCTGTGTCGGACGTGCCGATTCAAATTTCACGGTACCAGCAGGTGTATTGCGTCCAAACAGTGTCCCTTGTGGTCCCCGTAGGACTTCAACTCTATCCAAATCAAAGGCTGGAAATCCCTTTAGCAAAGCGTTTTCGAGTACAACGCCGTCGTAGAGCAGCGAAACCGGCTGTGACGCGTTGAGGTCAAAGTCCGTATTGCCGAGACCACGAATATAGAAGCGCGGAAAGATACGTCCAAACGACGATTCCACTTGCAAACTCGGCGTGCGGTTCGATAAAAAACGCACATCCATACCCGACGAACGCAGCGTATCAAACCGATCGCCACGGAGTGTAGAGACGGAGAGCGGCACCTCAAAAGAGCGTTGCTCACGTTTACGAGCCGTAACGACGATCTCTTCTAACCGAACAATTTCTTCGGTTTCTTCTTCGGCAACAACCGTTAAAGATAGAGACAACATCATCAAGAAAACCAAAGTATAAAACCGTTTGCTAAAGTTCATATTTCCCCCAAAAATAAAATGTAAAGATTGGCATAAAATAGCGATGTAGTAGTGGGATTCCACATCATAATATTCAACAACTACAGACAACATTGTAGCATACTAAACCAAAAAGTCAACGAATAGCACATTTTTCTTGTTGTAGGAGCGATCTCCCGGTCCCAATTCATTAAGTGTACGCTTTGTAGGAGCGATCTCTGGTCGCGACGTTTACCGAAAACGAAAAAATTGCTTGACATCTAATACAAATATGTGTCAAAATCCAAAGCAAATAATCTTGGAGGTAAACGCGAATGGACTGGCAATTGGAAACGACTGTCTCTGATGAGCAGGTCAAATTTTACAAAGAAAACGGGTATATTAAATTCGGACGTATCTTCACGAAACCGGAGTTAGACGAACTTCGGGATTACGTGGACGAGATGATTGCGAATCTACCGGAAGGTAGACGACCAGAACAGATGGATGTTCCACATTTTGAGCATCCGTATCTATTCAAATACCTGACACACCCGCGCGTGTTGAAGGTCATCGAACGGTTCATCGGGCCGGATATCGTCCTCTGGTCGAGCCACTTTATCAGCAAGCGAGAAAATGATGGCATGGAGGTCCCGTGGCATCAGGACGGCGTTTATTGGGGCGAATCACTTGAACCGATGCACGTTATTACGATGTGGCTCGCGGTCGATGAATCGAAAGTTGAAAACGGGTGTATGCGTGTCATCCCTGGAAGCCACAGTCTACGCGACCGTCGCTATGAAACTGTTGACCGGAAAAACATGCTCTTCGGCAGCGAAGTTGTTGATGAAGATTTAGACCCATCCAAAGCAGTTGACTTAGAGTTAGAGGTCGGCGAATGCCATTTCCATGACGCGTGGACAATCCACAATTCGAGTCCAAACGTTTCTCAGAAACGGCGATGTGGCTACACAATGCGTTATATGCCAGCAAACGTCCGTTACCCAGGGGCGGAGTGGCGACGGAAACATCACATCTACCTCTTGCAGGGCAAAGATAGAACAGACGGCTTTAATACTTACACCCCTGTACCAGAATTTTAAGCCATTAGAAAGGATAAACTATGCATCCCTATTTTGATGTACACTGCCACATCGGTATGACGGTATCACGTGCCCCGGTTGTTGGACAGAGTGTTGGACGGTGTCTTGCCCGGATGGCTTCGGCAAATGTTATCGGTGCGATCCCGTGTCCAACAGCGGGCGGCCCCCAAGCGAACGGCGTGCTTGACACGCGAGCACAAAACGAGACGATCGCCAACGCGTGCAGGACACATCCAGAACGTTTTCCGATTGGCCTCGGAATTGTGGAAGTCCGCCACGAACAAGCAGGCGTTGATGAATTAGCGCGAGCCATGCAGGAAGATGGCTTGGTTGGGTTCGCCTGCCATCCGGGTTTGTCTGGGCATTCACTCGGCGGTGAGCTGCATGCCTTTCTCGAAGTCGTCGCGATGCACGATGGACTCTGTCTTTTACATCAGGCGGGCTCCACCCGGAACATCGCTGCTTACGCAAAGCGATTTCCGACAATAACGTTTATTATTGGACATGTGTCGATGAACAAAGCTGGACATCTTGATGCCATTGAGCAATGCGGAACGTGTGAAAACGTCTGGTTTGACGTGGCGCAAAAACCGGAGGGCGCGGATGAGAGTTGGGATCTCGTACACCTCGTCAACAACCTCGGTAGCGATAGGCTTATGTTCGGCAGCGACCTGCCGTATTACGATTTTCGGTTGGTCCAAAATCAGATTGAGACAGCACGTCTTGATGATGAGATAAAGGAACGCATTGCCTATCAGAATGCGGTGCGCCTGGTCCAACAATTCCGTGAAGATTGGCTGCCGACACTGACACCGATAACACCGCCGCAAGTTTATTCGCAGGGAGAGATGTGGGACGCGAACGGTGCGAGGTTGTACTAACTTTTACTTCACGATCTCAACTGCCCGAATCCGACGGTGGAGCACGAATAGACACAGCGCTATCAGCGCAAGCAGCACGAGGAGCGACCAACCCCAATGCACAACATGGCTGTGTGGGGCGTTAAAGAGTGCTAAACCGAGAATGTCGTAGTTTGCCCAAATCGAGACAATCGCCGTTCTGCTGGTCCGCGTAATCTCTTTAAGTACCTCGTAGATAACAGGTGAACCGAACCACACAGCGCAGAAACCGATTATCGCGTAGCGGGGGTTGGAAGTGAGCGATGAGAATAGCAACATCAATAGCCCTGCAGACACCGTAATCATCACCGAGTAGATAATGATCGAAAGCGGGACCCAGTAGTTTTCTTTAAGAAAAGCGGTATCTGTTAGTAGCGCGTGTTCAAGGAACAGCAAGAGTCCGGGAACCAGCGTGAGGCAACTGATTAAGATACCTATAACAGCGAACTTTCCGATGAGGTAATCTATCCATGAGATGGGTTTAGAGAGGTAGAGAGAAAGTGCGTTGTTCTTTAAATCTGTGGCGATTAATCCAGAACCCCCGAAAATAGCGATCAGCGCGATGAGAAATGAGGAAGGGGGCCCCGTGCTCGGGTTTCGGAATAGGAATTGCTGAAAAAACTCGGCATCGACTTCAAACCAGAGGAACGCATCCGGTACTTGATTGGAAATATAGATAAGTATCGCGTGAACGATGATGTAGATAACAGGTGGAATAGCGACGATTAATCGGACAATTTTGCGTTGGGCAAGCAGTTTGAGTTCAGCCTTCGCGATGATCCACCAGCGCATATAATTGCGCTGTTTGAGGGTGCCCTCCCAATGCCGATAGTCTTGTGTGTGAATAGGCATATTTCTTATGTCGCCTCGTTGCTTGTGTGATGTCGGCTTAAAACTTGTAAATTTCAGCGTTTTCCAGAGTATCCGTGAAAGGTCCCTGTTTTTCTGTCTGGATTTCAACCGTGATGATACCTAAATGGGTATCCCGTTCTGGGTCCTCTTCAATGAAGATACGCGGAATCTCCGCAGTCATGAGCCGATCCAGTCTATTGAGTTCTTGTGCCCAACGCAGGTCAATCAATCGTTCATCGTAGACTTTCCGATGTTTTTCGCCGTTGCGTATAGAGTAGACTTTAACGTTGGTTGTAAAATCTGCTTCGGAGATCGTGCTCACCCCAACATTCGGGCTGAGGATGCTCTGGTTCCATATCAACGGCGTGCCATGTTTGTCAGTCAGATAAATCCGCAAATCGATCCTGTCTGTCCTCGGATCTGCATGGATCGCGATGCCTTCAAAATTCTGAATCTCACCACTCCCACATGAGAACATCACAAGCACACAGATCCCGACAATAGCGATTTTTCCTAATTGCCAATTAAAGCGAAACACATTAATTCTCCTGTTCTACGTTTTAAGTGCAGCTTGCGGACCTCACGTATCAAGAAGTCCATCTAATTTATTATATCTTTTTCAGGTGATGAATGTCAATTTTAAATCTTTGTTTCTCTATTCAGAAGTGCTATAATGATACGCATGAAACCTACTAAAATTTTAATCGGCTCGGAAAACCGCGTAAAAATTGAGAGCACCCGACAAAGTTTCTCAAGATTTTTTAGTCCGTTGGAGATTCACGGGTTATCCGTTGACTCTGGCGTTTCTGCACAACCCTTTAATGAGGATACTTTCGTCGGTGCAAAAAACCGTGCTGAGCATGCGAAGCGGATCAACGATGAACAGCATCTAAACGCCAACTTTTTCGTCGGTATTGAGGGTGGGGTCCTTCAACTACATAACAGATGGTTCCAATTTACTGTCATCCACGTATTGGATCAACAGCACCGGGAGAGTGTTGGCACATCTGGATTGTACGAATTACCAAACTGGATTGTCGAAAAACTTTCGGCAGGCATCGAATTAGGACACATCATCGATGAACTGACCGGCGATTTCAACACGAGAGAGAAACAGAGTGCCAGCGGTTTTTTTACGAAAGGTGCAGTAGACAGATTACAAAACTATACACAAGCCGTAACGTTTGCCTTGATCCCTTTCCTTCAGGATAGCCTCTATTTTACCAAATAAGGACATTTCAAAATGGTTATTCAAGGATACGCTCCATACGTTCACGAATCGCCGCTTTATGTTCAGGGTGCGTGTGAATATAGAAGGTCCCCGTCTGGATCGCGTTATAGACATGTTCCGCCACCTCTGCAGGCGACATCCCTGCCTCCATCTCAGCGCGGGCGTTGCCAGAACCACCGATGGTTTGTAGACGCGCTGGCGTTTGCGTTTCACGGTTTTGCAAGGTATCTGGACGGTTCCGATCAGAATCCAGAATCCCCGTGCGGACCCACCCGGGGCACAGCACATGCACCTGAATATTTGCCCCTTTCTGTGCCAATTCATCAGCGAGTGCCTCAGAAAGGACGACGACACCGTGTTTACTCACCTTATAGATGCCTGTTCCACCACCGCCGATCAGACCCAAGATGGAAGCGGTGTTCACAATATGACACGCATCGCCTTGCGTAAGCATACGCGGCACAAACGTTCGGATACCGTGGATGACACCCCAAAGATTAACGCCTAACACCCATTCCCAATCGGCGAGTGTGTGTTCCCAGATCGGACGACTACAGACGACCCCGGCGTTGTTGCAAAGGATATGCACCGCGCCGAAGGTCTCCAGTGTCTGCCCCGCAAGGTTTTCGACCTCGGCAGCGTTTGAAACGTCCGTTTGGACAGTAAGAACGTCTGCGCCCTTAGATTTTAAGTCCGTCTCAAGTTCGGCTAACGCTTCCGCTTCGACATCCGCAAGGACGACATTCATACCCTCCGCAGCAAATCGCTCCGCCAGACCCCGTCCGATGCCACTCGCTGCACCCGTAATCACAGCAACCTTTTGCATGACATTCAGTTCTCCGCATTAAATTAGCAATAAAACCTAAGCCTGAAACGAAGTGGAAGGCGACTCTTTGGTAGAAACTATTCAATGCCCAGTCCACGTCATTTCTCCGCAAGGTAAGTTTAAAAATCCGCTTGGCGTTGCTGGTGATATTCCGCTAACGCGCTGTTCGCGTTCACAATCGTCTCTAATTTTTCGACAAGTGCCTCAATGTGTTCACCTGGGAAAGCGAAATAGAAATCGTCATCGGAGAGTGCCGTATACACACGGTTACCGATACACCCCAGGCTGCTCACACTTCTACCGTTTTGTATGACAGCAGGAATAGCGGCACATGTCGGTCGCCCCATAACACCGTTCTCACTACCGATACCAGCAGCGGTCGCGGCTTCCATCAAGAGCATCATCTGTCTCGGTGTGCCGGAGATGATGACGACATCGGGAGGGTCGGACGCATCCGCCAAAGGAGCGTAGACTGCACTTTTGAAAGGAGTTTCCCGCCTCGGAATACCGGGTACCTCTTCCATCGTAATATACCCGAGTTCACCCATCAGTCCGAGTGTATTTTCGAGTTCCTCCATCTGTGCAGGCGGAAGTTCAACGTTGTGTGTGTAACATCCGATGGGGCAGTTGTAGTGGTCGGAGGCTTCGGTATAGAAGGTTTTCCCTTCAGCGGCGCGTCGCCAATAGGTACAACCAGAGGCTTCAGCCTTTTCTACCCGGGAAACGCCCTCCGGTTTCGCATCGTGAAAAGTTACGGCAACAGGGGCTGTCTCCAAATTGAGTAATTGTTGAATCTGTTCTGACATATTTTTAATTTTCCTTGCGGTTCGGTTAGGTGATATTTCGTATGAAAGTTGTTCTCCGTATAGCCAGTCCAACCGCTGTTGGACTTACATATTTTGGTTAACAGATATTGAACTTTCCCTGTGGTTCGGTTAGGTGACGTTTCGTATGAAAGTTGTTCTCCGTATAGCCAGTCCAACCGTTGTTGGACTTACATATTTTTGCTAACAGATATTGAACTTTCCCTGTGGTTCGGTTAGATAGCGTTAAATATGAGTTTAAACATGTATTGGGACAAACTGCCCTTCGGTGGGTTCCGCTCAGCAGAACCATGCCTCGGTGATTCGTGGTGCGGGTTGATGTACATCTCTATTCTGTTCCGGTGGAGGTTGACCCTGCATATCCGCAGCGAGTGTCCATATCCGATAAAAGGTCTCTAAGGTATCCACATCGGCACGCGCATCATTTTCAACGAGTGCGTTGACCGTTTTATGAAGTTCATCCATTTGTACGTCTGGGTGTATCCACGTATAACTGAAAGAGGCTTCATCAAGCGTGTGTGAAAGTGCTTTCGTCTCAGGACGGTTGAGCAGATATGAACCCGGCGGAATTAACAACCGAACGGCATACTGCACGGGATCCACGTGATACACAAGACGATGCGTATCAACAAACTGGAAAATCTCAAGATAGTCGTCTAAGGTAGTCCACGGTGTAAACGGCACCCATGTCGGGCGTAGCGCGATGCCTGCACCGTGAACGATGTCAATTGCGGTTTCGACATCGGCGCGTGTGTGGTGTTTCTCCAAAATCGTTAGGACCCTCTCACTCAACGATTCCACAGCCGAGATAACAAACCGACATCCGAGTTGCGCGAATTCCAGGAAATGTTTTCTGTGCTTCAGGATATGCTCAATCTTTGTCGTAAAATCGAAAGTAAGGTTCGGATACACTTTATGCATTTCACGGAGGATGCGAAGCCCGTGCATCGGTCCGTTGAGGAAATCGGGATCTCCGAACGTAATATGTGTTGCCCCTTGCGCCACCTGTTCCTGTATTTCAGCAAGTACGGTATCGGGTTGGACAACGAAAAATTTGCCATTGTAAATCGGCGGTATCGGACAGTGTGTGCAGAGATGCTTGCACCCGTGTGTCGTCTCTGTATAACCGACGGTTCGCGTTTCGCCATTGTCCTCAAACTGGGCATACGCTTCTAAGGGTGGCAGTTTCGCAGTACGAAAACCGGTCTTCTGCGTCTCAATCTGTTCTCCCTCCACAACAGATTGCACCAACGCAACGAGTTCTGTTGATGCTGTGTTAGCGATACAAAAATTCACACCTTGTGAAAGTAGATAGTCGGCGTTGAGTGTTGCATAAAGTCCGTACATACATATCAAAGCATCCGGATTGATTTGCCGGATACGGTGCAGAAGATGAACACCGAGCCGCAGTGCTGTGTGCATCGGAACGGAGATGCCGATAAACCGCGCGCTTTTGACTTTTTCAACAGCCAGCGGCTCAACAGCAATATCAATTGTATCAGGTGCGAATCCTGCTGTCTTGAGTGCGCGGCGTGGACGCGTAAGTCCTGCGGGTCGGTGTCCAAGTTCGTAGCAGGAGATTAAAAGGATTGCGCCAGAGGTGTGCACCGTTGAGGAGGTTCGCTCTTCGATTTTCATGTTAAATAGCATAGCATGTCATCATACAATTAGCAATATATTTCAATTAAGGCACACTGTAACAAGACCCCATAATTCTGCTAAACGCTTGGAAAGTGCATCCAAGCACGTATATAAGTGAAGATTGTATCACAGGAGTGCTGATTCACAATGCTTTGGACGCTGATTCGACATGAACTCTTAATAAATTTAATGACGTTTCGCTTTTTGGTTACAGTTATTGCGTCTATGTCGCTTGTACTTGCGGGGAGCATCGTCTTAACGGACAATTATGAGCGGAGACTCGCGAGTTACAATGAAGATTTCCAAAAACACCAAGAAGGGAACTTTAGCGGAAAAACGTATTCATCTTTCATGCCGCGTCTCGATAGAGCCCCCAATCCATTGAGTGTCTTTAATCAAGGACTTGACAAGCGCGCGACGAACTCTCTCCAAATCAAGATTGGAGAGGTCCCTTTGCTCTATCCGAATGTGAGTTTATTCCTCGTCAATCGTTTCATTGATACGGAGGAGCGGGTAAGACAAGCAGATCAAGCGATTGACCAGACCTTGGAACAATTCTATTGGGCTGAAGAAGTACCTGGGGATCCGTTTGAGAACCCGCCATTACTAAAGGGCAGCGAAGCAGGTGCCGGGAGTTCCAGTTACACACATTTAAAGAAAAATATTACGTTCATTCCAGATGCGTCGGAAATCCATGTTCCAACGGTTAAAGCCTATTTTCAAGAACTAACATCAGGACGGATTCGGACTGCTAACAAAATCTGGCAAATACGAGAGACAACCTTTTCTGAAACCTATATTCTTACTATAGTTTGGACAATTTTAAGAATTAAGATGACAATAAACAGAAAAAAGGGTATCCTTTCATAATAAATCATAAACCTTGAAAGGACATATCTAATGACCCCTCTTTCCTGCTTAGAAGACATGTTATCAGACTTTA
>JAJDXV010000122.1 GCA_022823085.1 Candidatus Poribacteria bacterium | reverse complement strand
CCATTCAATTGTACCTATTCCCTTTATATATATGGATACGTCTTCCTCTGTAGGAGCGAGCTGCGCTCGCGATCTTTCCTAAGAACGGGCACATATGTAAAGCAAAACCATGATCCAAATCGTACAATTGAATACCCCTGGGGGCATCGGCGTGTTAAAAGCGTCCACGATACCGACATCTCAAGAAGGGCACGAGAGAACGTTTGTTATTTTTTGTAACCATTCTGTAAGTACATACGTTATTCAAAGTATGAATAACTTTGCTTATCTAAGGACTGAAGCAATGCCGAACCAATCGCTCCAATCCTTTGCCGAAATTAACCCACTTGTGGGATTGCCCCCAAAGACGCTGCGTTTATATAATGCTTTGGAAATATTTAAGAAGAAATATTGTTCTTCTGATAATCCAAACTGGTTCCGCATGCCGCACCGCGATCCGCTTCTTCAGAAAATCGGGTTTTCTGAAACGGATATTGAAAACGGGATCCAAGAATTGGTACAGGCAGATCTGTTGGAAATTCAGGAGGGGCAAGACGCAAGGTGGTATTGCCTGAAGTAGCATGCAAGCCGATGAATATCCTGTGAAAGTTCCGCATCTGATTTTAGCTTCCGCATCGCCTCGACGCGCAGCACTGCTATCACAGATCGGGCTAACGTATGATGTACACCCCAGCGATGCTGCCGAACCGCCGTATCACGTCTATGCCGATAAAACTGCAAGCGAGGTGACACAAGAACTCGCTCTGCTAAAGGCATCATCGGTCGCACAACATTATGATAACGGTTTGGTGATCGGCGCAGATACGCTGGTAGTGTTAAAGGGTAAGCTTCTCGGTAAACCACATGACGATGCCGAGGCAGCGGCGATGTTGACCGCCCTGAGCAACACAAGCCATAAGGTTGTGACAGGTGTGGCATTCATCGATGCATCATCAGGCCGCGAATATGTCTGGTCGGAGACAACTCAGGTCTACTTTCGGAAATTACAAGATACCGAAATAACAGCATATATCGAGAGTCGTGAACCATCGGATAAGGCTGGCGCGTATGGGATTCAAGGACGCGGTGCCGCTTTCGTTAAACGTATTGATGGATGCTACTTTAACGTCGTTGGATTGCCATTAGCAAGCCTCGTTGAATATCTCTCGGATTTTCAATCTAAGGAAGATTAAGAATATCCAAAACTTGTAGTCCGTAATGAAAGGGAGGGACGAATTTCAGAGATACATGTTGATTGTTGATCGCGCACTGTTTAACCGCAAGGTAAACTAAAAAATGTCGGCATCTAAAAATTACACGCCTACCGACGGATACACCGAAATCGTGAAGCCCAGCGAGATGGGCATCGCTAAACTCCATTTCGGGATTCTTACGCTCACCCCTGACGCAACATTCTTTGACCATTCTGATGATACTGAAGTTGCTTTGATCGCCTTGGGCGGCAGCTGCACACTCTTAGTCGGACATAACGGCAACAAGGCTTATGGAACTTTGGGAAACCGTCAAGATGTTTTCCACGGCGAGGCGTGCATCGCTTATATTCCGCATCACACGACTTATGAGATCCTCACGCCTGAGACAAGTGTCGAAATCGCGGTATGTAGAATACAATCTCACTCGGAATCTGCAGCGGTTATTTTGAGGGAAGGCGAGACAATCGCTGAAGGCGAGACACGTCTCAAGATTTGGGAAAACGTTTTTTCGGAGGGTTCAGATGTCCAGGTCAGTGGCGAAGCGATCTGCTTTCAGCGGTTCCGAGATACGGATAGCGTTGCGATTTACGATGTTACGCGCACCACAGAAACGGTGCGCGCACAGGTGCATCACAATGATGTGTTTACTGTTTCAGAACGGCATCAAGCCATCTTGTTGACATCCCGAAGCGATAGTTATCAGTTGTGGATACAACCAAGAAGTTGAAAAGTATACAGATCGCGCCCACAGTTCGCTCCGATAAGAACATGAAATATGGAGAGAACACTACTCGCCTTCAATGAGTTCGCCACCCTTCTTCAGAAAAGCGACAGCACTCCGTGAAATTTGAACCTTTACCTCTTGGCTATTTAGTTCCCCAACAGCAATCAGGATTATGTTCTTATCATTGCTCAGTCCGAGAATCTTGCCGTGCAGTCCACCATTGGTTACGATTTCGTCACCCTTAGCCAGGTTCTCCAGCATATTTTGATGTTTTTTGCGTTTCGTTTGCTCCGGTCGAAATAGTAAAAAATAAAAGATAGCACCCATCGCGATAAACGGAACGAGCATACCTGTTATTGCATCCATAAGTGTCTCCTAAAGAATCAGCATGGCATCGCCATAACTGTAAAAACGGTAATTATTTTCGAGTGCCTCTTGATACGCCTTCTGAATCAGATCGCGTCCAGCGAAGGCACTCACCAACATGAGTAAGGTTGATTTCGGTAGATGAAAATTGGTAACCATCGCATCTACCACGTTAAATCGGTATCCCGGATAGATAAAGAGTTCGCTATAACCGCTATAAGAGTGAACAGTTCCATCCGCACCAGCGGTTTCAAGTGAACGCACCACTGTCGTCCCGATAGCCACAATTTTTGATCCGCTCTCCCGTGCGACGTGAATCCGGTTCGCTTCCGTTTCAGTCAGATGAATATATTCGGCGTGCATCTTGTGCGTCCGAATATTTTCGACTTTCACCGGTTGGAACGTCCCAGGTCCGACATGCAGTGTTAACGTCGAGATCTCTATCCCGTTACCTTTCAGTGCCGCCAGCAGTTCCTCTGTAAAATGCAGCCCCGCTGTCGGCGCAGCAATCGCGCCTGCCGTAGCGGCATAGACAGACTGATAGCGCACCCTATCTTCAGCGTTCGGTGGACGACGAATGTAAGGCGGTAACGGCATCATACCGATGTCCGAAAGGATGGCTAAAAACGTTTCGTTCGGATCGTAATCAAAACGGACGATACAGTGGCCATCATCCGGTTTCGCCACGACTTCTGCCCTCAGTTTATCAGTACCAAATACAATCCGTGTCCCGATCCGAAGACTCCGTCTCGGTTTCGCGAGTACTTCCCAAGCGTTCGTCTCACACTCCCGGATGAGGAGCAGTTCTATCTTACCGCCGGCTTCTGCCTTGGTACCGATTAAACGTGCCGGGATTACCTTGGTATCGTTGAGGACTAACACGGAATTGCGCGGCAGGTGTTCACCGATATGTGAAAATTGGGTGTGGTGAAAAGCACCGGTATCTCGGTTGACTACCAAAAGTCGTGAAGCATCACGCCGTTGAAGCGGACTTTGCGCGATCCGATCAGGAGGTAGATCGTAATCAAAATCTGTGAGTTTCATAATTACGTTGAGATTGCACCTCGCCAAAATTCACATCGAATCGAACAACGATGCTTGCGAACCAAGAGGATAGTCGAAATACGCGTAAGCCGCATCAGTTGCGACGCGTCCGCCCGGTGTCAATGCTAAAAACCCTTCTTTAATGTAGTAAGGTTCGTAAACCTCTTCAATCGTACGCTGATCTTCACTTAAAGCCACGGCGAGTGCCTTAACCCCCGCACGTCCACTGAAATTCTCAATAAGCGTCTGAAAATAGGCATAATCTTGGGCGTTTAATCCGCGTTCGTCAATGCCAAAGAATTCAAGTGCCGCCTCCGCAACTTCAAGCGAAAGTATACCGTTCCCTTTAACCTCAGCATAATCCCTAACGTTAGCGAGCAGCTTGTTCGCAATACGCATCGTGCCGCGCGCACGACGCGCTAACGCATACTCTGCAGCTTCGTCAATATTAATGTCGAGTTTTGAACTGTTGATTCGGATGACTTGCCGGATATCTTCCACTTCGTAGTAATCAAGATGGATGCGGATACCGAAACGGTCGCGAAATGGACCGGCAAGCAGACCTTCACGCGTCGTCGCACCGACAAGGGTGAAGTGCTGGAGCGGAATTTGCACGGAATCCGATGCCGGACCCTGACCGATCGTTAAATCGAGTTGATAATCTTCCATCGCAGGATAGAGCGATTCTTGGACGTGTCCTTTCACACGGTGGATTTCGTCAATAAACAGAATATCTCCCTTTTCAAGGTTCGTCAAGGTTGAGGCGAGATCGAGCCGTTCCATAACAGGACCAATCGTCTGTTTAAAGTTACTCTGAATTTCGTTGGCGATGATCCTCGCGAGCGTCGTCTTACCAAGTCCCGGCGGACTGACCAGTAGGACGTGCTCAAGCGCGTCGCCACGCTTCTTAGCGGCTTCAATATGGATACGGAGCTGCTCTTTGCCTCTATCCTGTCCGATGAATGCGTTTAGTGTTTCCGGACGGAGGCTATATCCAAAGTCGTCCTCTTCATCTGCTAAATGGGAGAAGTCTGGTATGTTGTGGTTATCCATTTTGTTTCATCCGAATACGGAGTCTAAAAGTAAGAGTGCCACTCTAATGCGTCCGTGTTGGCAGCCATTGGTATTCCTAAAAATTAATTTCGGATATAGCGAAGTGCTTGTTTAACTAAGTTATCCCGTTTCGCAGAACCGCCAAGAACTTTTTGTGCTTTTTCAACGGCTTGTTCTGCCTCAAGCTCCGAGGCACCAAGATTAACAAGGATTTGGATCACCTCTATATCCGGTGCCACAGATTTTTCCGTATCTACCGCGCCTTCCAATTTTATTTGACTGATCTTGTTTTTCAACTTGGTAATGACAACTTGGGCAATTCCTTTGCTTAAGCGTGGCACCCGCATCAGTGTGGTTGTATCTCCACGTTGTACAGCGCGTTGGAATTGTGAAGGGGACAACCTTGAAACAATGTTTTGCGCAAGTGCCGGTCCTACACCGGAGACTGTCAGTGCCAACTCAAAAATTTTCAGCGCATCCATTGAGGTGAACCCGTAGAGCGTGACCTTGTTTTCACGGTTTTGGTAATAGTGCGTATAGAAGGTAACCGTCTCGCCTGTAGCGGGTAGACCGCTTATAACACGTGGTGTCACGTCAACGGCGTATCCGATGCCGTTAACATCTACGATAACCTGTTTTGTATCCTTGTGGGCGATAACACCTTTGATATAAGCAATCATATTTTTTAACTATGGGCCCTTTTTCTGCTCACCATTACATTCCGAGCAGGTTTTCGGTTAGAGCAGTTTTTGAGTTAAGACAAATATGTTTTCGTTTACCTATGTTGCATCCTTAATCGGAAACCATCGTGAAACGAAGTGGAACGATGCACAAAAGCTGATAGTTAAAAAACCATCGTGAAACGAAGTGGAACGATGCACAAAAGCTGATAGTTAAAAAACCATCGTGAAACGAAGTGGAACGATGCACAAAAGCTTATAGTTAAAAATATTTTTTACGGAGTTCAAGAACTTTATAGGAGCGAGCATGGCAGAGCGCGAGCGCGAGCGCATCTGCAGCATGATCCGGACGAGGCGGCTCTTTAAGTTTAAGCAGTGCTTGTACCATCTTTTGCATCTGAGGTTTTGTCGCTTTCCCGTAGCCGACGATCGCTTGTTTAACTTGCGTCGGTGTATATACAGCCACAGAGCAGCCCGCATTCGCTGCTGCGAGTTTTACGATACCTTTGACCTCACTAACACTGAACGCGCTACTCCTGTTTTTATTCAAGAAGATATCTTCAAGTACCACATTCTCGATAGCGAATTCTGCGATCAAGCCGGTTATAACATCGTAAATCTCTTTCAATCGCACCTCTGGTGCTGTTTTCGGACTCGTGCGGATATTACCGAAATCGCCCGGAACCAGACGGTTGCCATGAGACGCAACCACACCATATCCTGTATTCGCAATGCCCGGATCAATCCCAAGGATTATTTTTTTTATGTTCCTTGCAGTTGGGGGAGCCGAGTTTTGCATTTGATGTCCCTTCCCATAGAGCCGTCCTCCACTACGTTACGGACTCAATTTTTGATGCTGTGAAGAATTTTCAATGATGCCATGACCAAACGCCTTGGTTACGCCGCAGCTTCTAAAAGGTTATCTGGAATATCGAAATTGGCATAAACCTTCTGAACATCGTCAAGATCATCGAGGGCATCCATGAGGCGTAGCATCCGTTCCGCTTCTTTCCCTTCAAGTTTCACTGTAGTTTGTGGAATCATGCTAATCTCAGCGAGTTGAACTTCGGCGGATGTCTCCTGAATTGCCGTGAGGACGTTATCGAACATCTCAAACGGCGTAATGACTTCCATGCCTGTGTCGGAAGAAGTCACATCTTCGGCACCAGCTTCAACCGCGGTCATGAACAATTCCTCTTCATCGATGCTATCAGGTGTAACGACGATCAATCCGCATTTATCGAAACCCCATGCGACGCACCCGCGTTCACCGATTCTACCCTCATGTTTGCTAAAAACGTGCCGAATCTCTGCAACTGCGCGATTACGGTTGTCCGTCAAGACTTCTATCATTACCGCGACACCGCCGGGTCCATAACCTTCGTAGAGAATTTCTTCGTAGGTTTCACCCGCAAGTTCACCCGTGCCACGGAGGATCGCCTTGTTAATATTATCATTAGGGACGTTGTTCGATTTCGCAGCAGCGATAGCAGTTCGCAGTCGTGGGTTTGTGTCTACATCGCCACCACCGATACGCGCAGATGCCGTAATCTCTTTGACCAATTTTGAGAAGAGTTTACCGCGCCTCGAATCGTTTGCCGCTTTTTTGTGTTTAATTGTTGACCATTTAGAGTGTCCTGACATAATCTGTGTCCTTTCTGATATAGGACTTACGCATGATGCTCTTTTGTACCACAAACTGTTAGTTTGTGCTGCCAGAATCCTGTGTTTTCCGAAAAATTTCATCTAACACAACTGCCCACAGCCCAAAAATGCGTAAGTCTTGTTTAACATATCACATACACACCGCTTTGTCAAATGAAACGCTAACTGCTATTTTTCATTGGAAAAAAATGAATCGTGTGTTAAACTTGTTATATCCCTTATTTGTAAGGAGTTTAAGAGGAGTTTGCTATGTTACCTTTTATTCTTAAAGTCGCTGACCGTCCCGTGGAACGGCTGCAGCGTATCAATACTGAAAATGAACCTATCGATGTGAATGTCCAAATTGAACTTTATTCACGCGAACTTAACCGTGTTGATGAAGATAGCACATCGCAATCTCGTCGATTGAACGAGTTAATTTATGCAGCTTTCGTTCAATTTCTCCGAGATACTGCAGAATCGGAAGTCTTTCTGCCGTTTGAACGTCTCATCCAACACCCCTGCCGTCAATATCTGTTGATCCTTTCTGCCTCAAGTTCTCATGAACTCTTTGAGATCTGTCAGATGCAAACCGGATCAAGTTCCTCTATACTCAATTATGGCGGATATGAGATAACAATCAAACCACGCAGACACGTCTTAGATACCACAGCGTATCTCGTAGCACCCGATAAATATACACTCTTTATGCGGAAGGTTCAAGAAGACAATACCGTTCGGATCTACCGAAGCGATTTTATTAATCTAAATCGCAATTCTCCACCACCCTTTAAATTTGATACCCGTGATATATTGGAGAATGTCCAACTCGAAATCGGGAGGGCAAGAGAGCAGAATCTGCCGATAGAACAGTTACTCATGTTTCCACCCACTACCGAAGAAACTAACCCTCCCCGACTCCTTAAATGTCCTGAGTGTGGCGGCAGAGTACGCCGACTCGGTAGAGAAGCCAATTTCTGCTTAGAATGTGATTGGGATAACCTACCCCCCCTCCGACAGACACGATGATTTATTTTTTTATTAGCATCTTCCGCGTGGTTTCAAAATCGCCTGCTGAGAATGTATAGAAATAGACACCACTCGCGACTTTCTCGCCTTGCGCGTTCCTGCCATCCCAGTATGCCGCACGGCTCTTGCTGCGATAAATACCTGCGGGTTGATGTCCCAAGACCAAACGCCGCACCAAAGCACCCTCCACAGCATAGATACGCAACATCACTTCCGCAGGTTCTGCCAGCTCGTAGGGTATCCACGTCTCCGGGTTGAACGGGTTCGGGTAATTTGTCAGCAGTGCTGTCTCCTCCGGCGCTAACGCCGCCAATAGCCGTTCCAACCACGCAATTCCTCGTTCCAAACGCGCGTCGAGGCGCGACAACCGGTATGCATCTGTCAACCACTGTTCAACTGTGACGCGCGACGGTAACGCCGTAGCAGTCGCACGGAATACTGAAGGCGCAGCTGCCGCGTCCCTCAACGCACCGGCTACCAAGACGAGGTCGGCAATGTTGACGACACCATCCCCATTGACATCCGCGCTCTGCAGGCCCGTCTTCCCAAAGTTAGCGGACACCAGCACGAGGTCTTGAACGTTCACCACGCCGTCCTCGTTGACATCCGCCGCTATATCGGGTGCTTGTGTGTCGCTAAACCCATCAATGCCGACGAACATACTCCACTCACCAGTACCTTTACTAACCTTCACAAGCAGGAGATTCTTTCCGCGCTTTATGTCTACTTCAAAAGTTGCGTATTGGTTCACGGCGTTTCTGTGAACGATGCCCCCGTTGAGCCAGACTTTGATTGCATCATCGCCGCCGACATGCATTGGCACCCCTATCTGATCGGTCTCAGAAGTCCACGAAAGCAAGGCATAAACCGTATAGTCGTCTACATTGCCTTCTATCATTCCGATCCTGATGAGACATTCATTAACGTTATTTTTGATGTTAGGCAAAATCCGCCCGAGTGTCCAAACGAAATTTCCGACCCTATCACCTGCGTTTGCACCGTTTGTAGCGATTTCTGCTTCGGTGACGGCACCAGCATTGGCAACGGCGAGTGAATCCACATCTATGGACTGTGCACCGCCTCGGTCACGCTCGATGGGCACGATCATCCAGAGCCAGGGGCCCGTTATTTTCTCGGTGGCTGAGGGAGTGTAGTGCTGTTTAGAGTAACTCACGCCAATCCCTTTCGCTTGTAGATCGGGGATGTGTGTGTTGATAGAGACATCGCTCAACGGATTTATACCAAGATCTACCCGTAGACGGACACCGTTTTCCCCTTGAATCCAGAGCGGGTGACTTGACGGATTCTCTAACGCTACCAATGCCGACACATCTGAGATGTTGTTAGAAGTAAGCGATAGGCTTCCACTTAGGTGCGTCAAATTCGCCAACGGCGATACATCTGAAATGTTGTTATCAGAAAGTAACAATCGGGTTAGATGCGTCAAGTTTGCTAAAGACGATATATCTGAAATGTTGTTATGAGAAAGCCACAGAACACCGAGACCTGTCAAGTTCGCTAAGGGTGATATATCAGTGAGATCGTTGTCGAAAAGATACAGCGAAGTTAGACCTGTCAAGTTTGCTAAAGGCGATATATCAGTGAGATCGTTGTTCGCAAGAGACAGAGTATCGAGATTCGTCAAGTTTGCTAAGGGTGATATATCAGTGAGGTTGTTGCCTGAAAGTCCCAGCTCAGTGAGGTTCGTTAGGGTCGCTAAGGACGATATATCGGTGAAGGAGATGTGAGAGAGGTTCAGCGATTGCAAGTTTGTGAGGCCTGCCAGCGGCGAAAAATCCGATACCGTATTGGTGTTACCCGACGCACCTCCTATATTCTGGCCTCCAAGATTCAAGTATGTGAGATAGTGCGCGTGTTCCAGCCCGGTGAGGTCGGCTATTCCCCTATTAGGAACATAAAGTTCAGTGAGATTCAGCATCGTGTGTGTGGTGATAGCATCGCCAATCTTTTCTCTGATCGCTGCTGCCAAATTGGGATCAGGTATTGAGACCGGCTCCTCGGGAGGTAGGAGGGCAGCAATATCCACTGGGAATGATTGTAATAGCGTGACATTGCCACGTGTGTCAATAACCCATAGCCCTACGCGCGTGTCTTTCAGGCTTAGAGCTGTGGTGACAAAATCAACCGTCTGGCTTGAGGTGCCGTTTAAGGATTGACATCCAATCAATTCCACGGAGGGTATAATCAGCATTGCTTGGTGGAGTCCATCGGGATCGCTTAGCGTGAAACGGAGGCGGACCCCATAAGGCGATTCCAGACTCGGTGGCAGCATCTCAATTGAAGTCCTTTTCTTGAAGAGGCTGGAGTCAACCCGGTTGTTGCTGTCGTTGCTGTTGAAGTAGGGATTGACATCCAGCCATCCTGCGGCGCATTCTGACAGCTTGTTCTTGTAACGGCTGTGAGACATAAGGTCGGAGTTATTACGGTAGTCGTGTGGCAGGTGAAAAGTGTGCCCCAATTCGTGTGCCGCAGCAGTAACATTGAAACACCCCCCATCTGCAGGTATAAGTGCCCGATTGCTAAATCCATCACCGGTTACGTAATCCACCACACCGCATGCGCCGCCGCGTAGGACTGTGCCGATGAATTCCGTACTCACATCCAGGGTGGCGAGATAGATATGCCTTGATGTGTCAAACTGTTCACCAATTTCGCCCCATACTAGCGACGAGTTATTATGGTAATCCATATCTTCGTATCGGCCCGTGATGTGATATACAACGGCGTTCCCGTCCGCATCTGTCTCAAACTGGAAGGTTTTCCTGCCGAATCCGTGACGCTCCATCTCATCGGCGTAGAACGTTTGGACCTCTTTTATCAACCGGTCCATCTGTGCGTCTATGTCTGGGCGAGGGCGGCGGTCGCGTGGGAGGAAGTAGATGAGCCGCACAACTGGGCTTGATGGTGCCGACTTGCCATCAAAATGGACATCCACGCCGGCTGCTTGCAGCTCCGGGATATACACGTCAATAGACGTGTCACTCAATGGGTTGCCTTGCAGGAACAACCCATCAGCATCTTTTAAGTGGACTAAACCTCTCAGCGGTGCCATGTCCGATATCCAATTGTGCCTGAGGTCCAACGTTGTCAGTTGTGTCAATCCCGAGAGGGTGACCACATTGGAGATGCGGTTGCCTTGCAGCGATAGGCTTTTCAGATTAGCGGCATACGCCAACCCTGTGAGGTCATAGATGCCCATATTGTCTGCCGCCAATATCCGCAGCTGCAGCATATCTGTGATAGTAAGCGTTTCATTAAAAGGTTTGCCAAGGGTTTCCATTATCTTCGCCCGGAGGCTCCCGTCGCGGACAATCACCGGTTCGCTGTGCAGGATAGCTGTCGCCGTGAATTCAACGGGTTCGGATATATTCGGGGCGGTTACACGGACGGTCGTCGGGCCGGGGGTTGCTCCCATCCGCAAATGTGCTATCGCCTTCCCGTCGGTGTCTGTTTCGACGGTTGTCGCGCTGAGTTCGCCTTCTCCAGTAGTGATGGTAAACTTCACCGGTACACCTGCGAACCGTCTGCCTCCCCAATCCAGTACACTCACGACGAGCGGAAGTGGCAACACCGAATTGACTCCGCCTTGTTGTGCGTCCCCGGATACTTGCTGAAGTGTCTCTGGAACGCGGTTTGAAAAATGCACGTCAATCCCTTTTGCTTGCATGGCGGGGATATGTGTGTTGATGGCGGCGTAATTCAGCGGATTTCTAAAAAGTCCCAACGACTCCAAGTTTTTTAGTTCAGCGAGGGGTGATATATCTGAGACGTTGTTGTAACTAAGGTTCAACTCCTTCAAGTTTTTTAGTTCGGCGAGAGGTGATACATCCGATATGTTGTTACCATAATTTCCGTAGAAGTCTGCTCTACCAAGCCGCAAGTCCTTCAAGTTTTTTAGTTCAGCGAGGGGTGATACATCCGATATGTTATTATCATAAAGCCATAATGTTTCCAAGTTTTTGAGCCCGGTGAGAGGCGACACATCCGATGTGTTGTTACGATCAAGTCGCAATAACTCCAGGTTTTTTAGTTCGGCGAGGGGTGAGAGGTCCGAGATGTTGTTACCAGCAAGCTGCAACTCCTTCAAGTTTTTTAGTTCAGCAAGGGGTGAAAGGTCCGAGATGTTATGCCCACTAAGATTGATCCCAAAAAAATGTGTGAGTCCAGCGATGCCGGATATATCCGAGAGGTCGTTACCAGCAAGCCGCAAGTCCTTCAAGTTTTTGAGGGCATCGAGGGGTGGGATAACCGATATGTTGTTATCATGAAGCCATAATTTCTCCAGTTGTGTGAGTCCAGTGAGTGGGGATATATCCGATATGTTGTTATTATCAAGCCGCAAGTCCTCCAAGTTTTTGAGTGCGTCAAGAGGCGGGATAACCGAGATGTTGTTATCATGAAGCCATAATTTCTCCAGTTGTGTGAGTCCAGTGAGTGGGGATATATCCGATATGTTGTTATTATCAAGCCACAAGTACTCCAAGTTTTTGAGTCCAGTGAGGGGTGAGATATCTGATATGTTGTTACGATAAAGCGACAAACCGTAGAGGTTTTGTGCGTGTTCCAGCCCAGTGAGGTCTTCTATCCCGCTATGGGCGGCCCAAAGCTCTGTCAAAGCCAGCATCGTGTGTGTCGTAATTACGGTGTCGCCAGTTTTGTTTCTTATCGCTGCTGCTAAATTCGGATCGGGGACGTTCACAAGCTGTGGTTCATCCTGTTGTGCCTGAACAAAACTCGGCACTAAAAGCGTGCAGCTAACTATCAAGATAGAAAATAAATGTTTGATTTGCATATAAGTCTCTCTATTTTTAGAGATGGTATCATCTATCAGACTGCTGTTCTTTAACTTTAGCTGCCGAGTCGCACTATATGAAGAACGATAACCGTGTTACTCACTGCCAAAACCGCTCCGACAACAGTTTGCAGAAGCGTATGCCGTTTCCGGTAAACCCGCGCCCAAGAGATCAACGGTACTAACAGAAATAACCAACCAAAGTGTGGGTTAACCAGCATGACAAGAACGGTAACGCAGCCCGTGGCAACACTACTATGAAAACTGATCTTCCAAACCGGTGTAATTGCCGAAAAAATAACACTATTCGTAATATACGCAACACCCGCCCAAACAATTTCACGCGCCGCACCCAGCCGATGCAATAGAAAGGTCCCCACAATCATACTGATAAGCGTACAACATAACGGTAGAAACCGCTCTTCTCTATTTTGCAGATGGAGATCGCTGACTTTAGAAAACCGCACCATGACGGCTATTGAAAGTGCAGGGATCACAGCAACAAATAGCACGACGATTGCTAACCAGCGGAACGCGTTTTGTGGATCTGCATGTTTGTAGACAACACCAGCAGCAGTCGCAATCGGTACCAAGAACGGACTAAAAAGAACGGAGGTACTCCATGCGATGCCTGCCGGTATCGTTGATAAATTGCGACGCGCCATCTATTAATTTGATGATTCCAAGGCTTTGAAGAAATTGACGACATCTGCCCCGTGGGTGGTGGCGTTAACCTGCCGGTCAATCTCTATAATTTTCCCCGATTTATCAATAATGATGGCTGAACGCTTGATCGCACCGTCCGGTGCATCCGTTACACCATACAAAAGCGAAAGATTACGTCCTGTGTCCATCAAAAGCGGGAAATTCAACTGATTCTCTTCTGAAAATTTCTGACGCGAATCTGCATCGTTGTGCGTAATCCCGAAAATCTGTGCATCGTATTTTGCGAAATGACTCGACTCATCACGGAGCGAGCAAACTTGCGCCGTTCAGCCACGTCCGAAATCGCGCGGGTAGAACGATAACACCACATTCTTTTTCTTTTCGAGTAACTCGCTGAGTTGATGGGTTGCGCCTGTACTATCCGTTGCAATGAAGTCCGGAGCGGGGTGCCCAACTTCTATCTTCGGTAGGACCTTCTTAAGCATGGCAACGACATCTTTACCGTGCGTTTTGACATTGACCTCTCTATCAATGGCGCGGATGTATCCCGCTTTGTCAATAATAAAAGTCGCCCGTTGTGAAGCGTTGAAACGCTCCATAATACCGCTATATTGGTTGCTCACCTCAAATTCGGTGTCCGCTAACAGCGAAAACCCGAATTTCTGTTCCTCTCGAAACCGTTTATGTGAGTCAACGGAGTCAACACTAACACCGAACAGGACACTCCCTGTTGCTTCTATCTCGCTCAAATTATCACGGAGCGAGCAAAGTTCGGTCGTTCAGCCACCGGTAAAATCTTTCGGATAAAATGCGAGGACAACACTCTTTTTGCCGAGGTAGTCGCTGAGGTTCCGCTCGGTACCCTCTTCATCTTTTAATGTGAAATCTGGGGCGATCATCCCCACTTTTAGCGTATTTGGAGCTGTCACTGCCTCCTCCCCTGATACTGTTGCAATCAAAATGGCTGTCATGACACTAACAGCCAAGATACTTACATAAAATTTTGTTTGAAACATTAAATTATGCCTCCATTCGTCCCGTAATTAAATGATATTATACGTTATTTTCTCCTGTCTGTCAAGCGAATCAGGTTTCACTCACTACTTTGAAATGACACCCTGTTCCTCAAGCCATACTTTCAGAGGAACATCTGTGTCCTTTGGTGAGAAATGCCCGTTCGCATTCGTTCCACCACCGAGTAGTTGTTGCCGGATCGGATCGTTTCGCTCGAACATCTCCTTCGGGATCGTCATATTGTCCTTGCTCCGTAGCCAACGGTAGCCGTAGCCGTAGAAGAGCCCTTTACGCGTAATGTCGGAATCGTTCTCGCTTCGTGCGTGCCATATACGTCGATCAAAGAAAACTGCATCGCCGGTTTTACAACAGACAGGTGTCGCACCTTCCGGCATCGAACCATCCGCTGGACGCTCAAGTTTATCCCATAAATGGCTCCCAGGAATAACATAGAAATTCCCGCGCCCGACTTCCGAACAGTCGGATAGCCAATAGACGACTTTGATGGAGAGCCGCGGACGTGGTGAACTTTCGATCTCCACATTCACGCGCCCACTGTCTTGGTGCCAACCAAGGGGTCCCGCTTTACCGCGAACCGCCTCCGGACGTGGGGGCGTAACAATGAAGTGGCTGTGGTAGGAGTAGATATTCCATCCCAGAATGCCCCAAACCTTCGGGAACGTTTTATACCAGTCGAGAATGTTTACAAAAATCTGGTCTCTGCCGAGGAAGTTTGAATAAAAAAAGTTCCTGTGCGCAGTTAACTGGTTTTTGGTATGCGGGTCATAACCAGCATCCAGATGATCCTGATAGATGCTATCGACCCGTTCTTCGAGGCGTTCAACAAGGTCTAACGGGAGCGCGTTTTCAACAATAAAATATCCATCCGCATTTAGACTGTTGCGCTGTTCGTCTGTAATCTGATGTTGTAGATGGCGTTCATCAAGCATAGCTTCAATCTCCAATTGCGAAAATGCTGCATCGTAGCATAGGTGTTGGTTTCCTGTGCCTTTTCTCGAAAAGTGCCTCCATCAAACTAATCCGGTAAAGGGCCTTCTATCTGATCCACGAGGTGGATGGAGTGAATAACATCACGGAGGTCTGTGAGTGGCACTGTCTTGTTGCGAACGCTGTCAACGAAGTGCTGGTGCATCGTCAACACACCTTCATAACTCGGTGGGTCGCGTTCGTCTACGCCATCGACCTCCCAGCCGCCCATCAAACTTCTTTGGTTGTCCTCATAAATTTCGATCTCTTCAGGGATTTTCATATAACAACCGATACCGACACCGTGTAATTCAGAGCGTAGGACACGTCCACCCGATGCCCGACTTCCGAAAAGCACACCTGTGACGTTATTATCGAAACGGACAAAGGCGGTATAGAAATTGCGTTGTTCTGCACCAAAAGTGTCGCGATGCGCAGTGACTTCCACCGGTTCGCCACCTGCCATATAACGAAGTAAATCGACGACATGACAGACATCGTTCCAGAGGGTCGTCGTAAATTCCCGGTTCTGTCCGAGTATCTGCTTATTAAAAGTCGTAACGGCTAACGTCACGGGTCCCTTTTCAGTAACGCGGCGCATCGCTTCACGCGTAACAGCCGCATACCTACGTTGAAACCCTACCATACAGTAAACATCATTGGCGATTGCTGCCTCAAGTAATTGTTGCGTTTCGTCGCTGTTGGCACCCGGCGGTTTCTCAATAAACAGATGCTTGCCGGCGTTCAGACAATCCAAAGCCGGTTGCAAAATCCACTTTTCATTCATTACGCAATACACAACATCCAAATCCAAAGTATCCAACATCTTACGGTGGTCTGTGAACGTATGCGGAAACTCGTATTTCTGCGCGACTTGCGCGAGTTTCGCCTCATCGAGCTCACACGCCCCGAGCATTTCAACGTCATCTTCCAGACGATTAACGTTCGGATAATGTGCACCCTGACTGCGTCCACCTGCACCGATAAATCCTGCTTTAAGCATGGGGAAGTTCCTTTCCGTCTCAGTATTTGCTAAATCATATCCACAAAAGTATCCATACTTTACCACAAGGTTGCGTCAATTTCAAGAAAATTTTGCAGAAGCACGCAATTACTGCACTCAGAAAACCGGAAACTGAAACTTGCAGAAAAATAAACATGGATGCACCGATGCGCAGCCCCGTAGGGGCGGTATGTTTATAGAGAAAGCATCCCCCGCAAAACTAAGCCCCGTAGGGGCGATATTGCTTCGCAGTGAGAATCACTTAAAATTGTCCAAACTTTAAGCGATTACGATTTTGCTGTTACTGATGGATCTGGAAACATCGAATTGGCTATAGGATGGAAACGCGACAAGTTTCAACAAGTTCTTTTCACGCAACGCCGCCAATTTCAGGTAGACAACGCACTTCTGAGACCGGGCGCGCTCTGTAGTGTCAAGTTTGAAGGAAAATTTTTTAACTTCCTCTTTTTACACACCGACTCGGGTATAGAAGACAGGGATTAGCTGATACGGGATCTGTCCTCATCGGAGCCACACACGAACCCAATCGTAATTTCCTTGGTCTGATTGACGAAGTTCGTATTTGGAATCGTGCATTGAGCGAGGAAGAGATTCTTGAACAGATGGAACAAGGTCTCCATGTCGAATAAATGTAGGTAGGTAGATCGTCGGTCCGACAACCTGCTTTCTAATGAATGCTTTTGACGAGGCACTCTCTTTTTAGTTTTTTATCGGCGTTCAGATGAGGAACGTGAGACGTTAGACGCGATCGTATCTGAACATCGAAGCAGTGTTCCTGATAATATCTGTAGGGGCGAGATCTCCTCGTCCGATAGCTGCTCGGGTTCGGGGACCGAACCCCTACGGAGACTTTTGATGTCCTTGTAGGGGCGAGGTTTCCTCGTCCGAATCGTACAATTGCATGCCCTTGCGCGACCTAAGAAATATAGTTGTATGCTATCCCCCTAACTGTTGTTGGAATTGATGAAAACTATTTGCTAAGGACGCGTGTAGGTTTAACTGCTTCAAGCGGTTCAGATCGTCAATCGCTTCGAGCGTGGGTTTTAGCGCGTTAGCGTCATTGTTTGGGAAACGCGCGCTGAGAATAGCGATAGTATTTTCGATATTAGTTTGGCGCGCCCCTTGTTGTATACCTTGTTCACGTCCTTGTTCTATCAGTAAATCCGCTGTTGTCTCTACCATAATTGCCACCTCACTTTCATCACGACTATTTCGTTTGATTAACTCGATTAAATCTTCACGCTCATCAGCCGACCGGCGATGCAAAATCAATTGGATAAAATAGAGAAGTGCCTGACGAACTTGCGATCCTTGCGTCTCATCCAACTGACTTAACGCCGATACCGCCGATACTAACGCTTCACTTATCTCAGACTTCCCCGCATTCTCCTTTTGAAGAATAGTGAATAGTGTAACATCAATGTTCAAGGCAATCAAGTTACTTTTTCATACGCAGCAATGTTTGCTTCATATTGCAACGTCCAGAGGATTTACTATGTAGGACTTACGCATGCTGCTCTTTTGTACCATAGGCTGTTAGCCTGTGCTACCAGAACGCTGTGTTTTCCGAAAACTTTCATCTAACAGAACCGCCTACTGTCAAAATTGCGTAAGTCCTGCTATGGTTAAAAAAACTTGAATTCTGCTAACCGTTTATGGTATTCTTAAAACCACACGGATTCTCAAACAAGTCGAAACGTTCTCTGTTCACAAAACAACTCGAAACTGATAAGGAGAGATTCATGCCAGTTTTTGATGCAGAAGCCTTAGAATTTTGGGAAGAGCACGGTTATGTTGTCGTGCCAGAAGCGGTGCCACTTGAAAATTGTCGCGCTGCTGAACAAGCCGTCTGGGATTTTCTTGAAATGGATGGTGATGATCCAGAGAGTTGGTATCCCGATCCACCGCGACGGAGCATTATGGTCGAAATTTACCAGCACCAAGCGTTATGGAACAACCGCCAATACCCGCGCATCCATCAGGCGTTCTCGGAGATTTGGGGAAACGATAAACTCTGGGTCAGTTTTGATCGTGCGAGTATGAATCCGCCTGAACGTCCAGATTGGAAGTTCACCGGTCCTTATTTACATTGGGATATGTCGTTGGACAGTATGCCCGTACGTTTAAAAGTACAAGGTGTGCTATATCTGGCGGATACACCCGGCAATCAAGGCGCGTTTACCTGTATTCCGGGGTTCCATCGGAAGTTAGAGGCATGGTTGAACGACCTCCCCGAGGACGCGAACCCACGGCACGTGGTCCGAGATTACCAAGCCGAGGCGGTACCGGTAGCCGGAAAAGCCGGTGATCTCGTGATCTGGCACAGTGCGTTACCGCACGGCAGCAGCCCGAACTCCGCTGAACGTCCCCGGATGGCACAATACATCACGATGTCGCCAGCACCGGATGATGGCAAAGCGACAAGCGAAGGCCGTGTTAAAGGATGGCGCGAACGGCTAACCGGTCTCGGAAAAGTGCAAAAAGAGAAAGAGCATTACCACGGTAAGACAGCCGAATTGACACCTCTCGGAAAGAAACTCCTCGGACTCGAACCCTGGGTCGCGTGATGCATCTCTATAGTTCAGGACTTACGCAAGCTTGGAAGATTGGAAGATTGGAAGCTTGGAAGATTGGGGGTGTCCCGCCATCCTTCCGTTCCTTCCATCCTTCCGTCTATCAATATTTCTGCCATGCGTAAGTCCTACTTAACAGATCGGGTGGGTGCTTGTGACGCTCACTGATGTGCAGCTCGTGCATGAAGGAGAACACGCTCATGTCGGATTTATTGGCAGCACGCGCACAGATGGCAATGTCACTTGCATTTCACATCATCTTTGCTGTGGTCGGCATCGCGATGCCACTACTCATGGTGATTGCCGAGGGGATGTGGCTCAAGACACGGGAGGAAGTCTACCTCACGCTCGCGAAACAGTGGGCAAAAGGCACTGCTATCATGTTCGCTGTCGGAGCCGTCTCCGGGACCGTTCTCTCTTTTGAACTCGGGCTGTTATGGCCCGAGTTCATGGCTTACGCCGGGCCAATTATCGGGATGCCATTTTCACTCGAAGGGTTGGCGTTCTTCCTTGAGGCAATCTTCTTAGGACTTTACCTCTACGGTTGGGACCGCATACCGAAATATGCACACTGGTTCGCTGGGATGATGGTGCTGCTCGGCGGCACCTTTTCCGGTATCTTCGTCGTTACCGCTAACGCATGGATGAACACGCCTACCGGCTTCTCTATCGTCAATGGCGAGGTGACGAACGTTGATCCGATCGCAGCGATGCTCAACCCTTCCGCATTCAGTCAAGCACTCCACATGACGATCGCTGCATTCCTCGCAGTCGGATTCGCAGTCGCTGGCATCCACGCCTATCTTCTCAGACGTGACCCAGATAACCTGTTCCACCGTCGGGCATTCGCTATCGCCTTAAGTGTCGGGACCGTATTCGCAATACTCCAACCGATTTCTGGGGACATCAGCGCAAAAAAGGTCGCGAAGTACCAGCCTATTAAGCTCGCAGCGATGGAAGCGCAGTGGGAAACAGAACGCGGCGCACCTTTACGCATCGGCGGGATTCCCGACGAAGACGCTGAAGAAACACGATATGCACTTGAGATCCCGAAGGCACTCAGTTTCCTCGCACATTCCGACTTCAACGCAGAGATAATAGGGCTTAAAGAGGTGCCACGCGAAGATCGTCCACCGGTAACAATCGTGCATTTCGCATTTCAGATTATGGTCGCTTGTGGGATCGTGCTGATTATCGCCGGACTCCTCGGCGGTTGGCTTACGTGGAAACACAAAAGTCTACCGACCCAAGACTGGTACCTGCGTTTCGTTACGCTCTGCACGCCACTCGGATTTATCGCAATTGAAGCGGGGTGGACGGTTACGGAAGTCGGTCGCCAACCCTGGGTTATCTACAATATCATGCGTACAGCAGATGCGGTAACCCCGATGCCAAACCTCGTTGTCCCCTTTGTCAGTTTTACGGTGCTTTATATTTTCCTTTCGATTATTGTTTTCGTCCTCATGCGCCGACATATCTTCCAGAGTCCACACTCGTATGATACACTTTGAGGGAGAAATCCCATGTTAACACTTGAGCTCTCTGTCGCATGTGTGATGCTTATCTCCTTGATTGTCTATCTGTTGACCGGCGGTGCAGATTTTGGCGGCGGTATCTGGGACCTGTTCGCGACAGGTCCACGCGCGAAATCACAACGCACCCTTATCACACAAGCCATTGCACCCATCTGGGAGGCGAACCACGTCTGGCTGATCGTAATTGTCGTACTGCTTTTCGTGGCGTTTCCGGTCGCATTCGCGACGATTAGCACCGCTTTACATATCCCGCTAACGCTCATGCTCATCGGGATTGTGTTGCGCGGCTCAGCTTTTGTGTTTCGTACCTACGATGTCCAATCCGATACAACACACCGCCGTTGGAGCCGAGTCTTTGCTATTGCGAGTGTCATCACGCCTGTGATGTTAGGCATTACATTGGGTGCCGTTGCATCCGGCACAATACACGTTGACGTGGAAAATGGACAGGTAGAGACCGACTTCATCTCAGCGTGGTTCGCGCCGTTTCCCTTCGCTATTGGTTTTTTCACTTTGACCCTCTGTGCCTTGCTTGCAGCAGTGTACCTTACGTTGGAGACGGAGGACCCGGAACTACAAGAAGATTTTCGACGACGCGCCCTCATCGCAGCACTCAGCGTCGGCGCAATGGCTGGATTGAGTTTTATTTTATCTGCTGACGGTGCACCCACAATTCGGCGTGGACTCGGTAGTGCCGCTTGGTCTATTCCATTTCAAATCTTAACAGGCGCGGTAGCACTCTGGGCAATCTGGACGATTTGGAAGCGTCAATTCCGGCTTGCACGTGTCCTCGTTCCGATACAGGTTATACTGATTGTCTTCGGTTGGGGACTGGCGCAGTATCCGTACCTTGTCACACCGGATTTAACCTTTTCAAATACAGCCGCGCCAGATGCAGTGCTGCGTCCAATACTGATTGTGTTAGGTGTGGGCGGTGTGCTGTTGGTTCCCGCATTCTGGTATCTTTACGCTGTATTTAAGGGCGCAGCTCGGAAAACAGAGCAAACTGAAGAGGAGGTTGGTACTTATCCAGACAATTCAGCGTAAATCCTTCCTTTTCCTTGATCTTCCCCCGTTTTTTGCCTTTTCTTAAACCTTTTCCCCGAATCCTTTCCTCTTTAAGTCTACAGAATTAATAGCAAATTAGGGGCATTACCTGTTTGCTGTGTGGACAGTATCTGGTCACTATTCTTTTTGAGGGTTTTCGCCTAAATAATGATATTGAGTTGAGTCTGCCCGATTTTTAAGATGTCAAAAACATTGCCGTTGGTGCGAAACCTCGCAAACAAAGCGATTGTCGCGCTGACCCTCTCCAGACTCTTAGAAACGATAATAGACTTTCTCTTGAAACGTCCGAACCAATGTCTCATCTGACAGTTGTTACGCTCAATGGCATGTGTCTCTGCTTTCGTCTGCACCAAGAGTTCTGCCGGGATGAGGCTTTTATACGGTTTCCAGTCATCCGTATAATACACCTTCACCTGCCAGTCTTCCAAACGTGTAAGAAGTTTTTTCAGTGTGGCTTTATCTCTATCACCACATTCCCATGCGATGAGTTCTCCGGTATCACGACAAAACGCCTTCCAGATCCAGAGTTTGTTTTTTTTTTTCAGATAGTGCCACATCTCATCAAGTTCGAGGACGACAGCGTCTGTCTGCGGTTCAGGGGATTTGCCTGTTGATTGCTGAAGTTGCGTATCCACTTCAAGATGGTGCTCGGTGCGCCCTCTAATATCTTTGAGGTAGCATTCATAGAGAGTCCATGACAGTAGAGAAAGACAGCGAATGCGCGTTCGGTGATGGGTCTGACGCGATGTTTGTGATTTTCAGTCCATTGATAACCGCATTTTTTGCATTTATAGCGTTGTTTTTCGTTGATATATCCGTTTTTGACGAAGTGCGTAGATTCACATTTTCGACAGTTCATAAGGGTCTTCTTGTGAAGTGATGATGGATTCCTTGTAAGGATACTTTATCTGTTTAGGTCTGTCAAGAAAAAATCGATCCGATTTTTCTTGACAGGTTTTCCAATATCTGTTAGACTTTTTATCAAATAATTGCGTATAATACACTAACGGTTAGAGGGACCATGGTCGTATCATCATTTTAGGAAAAACCCTCAACGAATCATGTGATTTACGGAAGATAATACCACCTACTGCCTATGATTCCTATCGACACGTGTTAGGTCAAATTGAGGAAAAACTTCAAACTGAGACTGATGAAACTCTGATACATTTCTTAAACATCAAAAAATCTGCGATTTCCCAAATGCTTTCTCAAAACGAAGACAATGAATCTCCGTGATACTATCGTCACTAGCATTTCACATATAGTTCAAGATAAATTGCGTGCGAGTTTATCTATTCTCGGAGTTTTTATTGGGATTGCTAGTGTCCTTTGCATGATAGCTATCGGCGATGGTGCGAAACAAATCATCGCAGCCGATATCAAAAAACTTGGCGGTCCAAACCAAGTACGCCTCTCGACAATCTTCGAGATTTGGAGGAAAGACCGTATCGTACGGCACACTACTGAGCGATACACACTTCAAGACGCTAAAGCCATCCAAGTAGAAGTTCCTGATGTCCTCTATGTTTTGCCTCAGACAATCCATACCCGTCACTTTGTCTCTAGCAGAAACGGTAGGCAAACACAAGCACTCCTGAAAGGCATCACTTCAGACTATGCCCTCGCGAAGCATTGGGAAGTACGCGACGGTAGATTCATCTCTGAGGAAGATGTTGAAGCGGCAAAGCAAGTCTATATTTTGGGTGCCAACACCGCTTTTGAATTGTTTCGAGAAGCAAATCCAATCGGGAAAGAGGTAAAACTTAGGAACTCTTGGCAACGTCCTCCTCTGAGACTACGGGTCATTGGTATTATGGAAATCAAAGGCAACAGCCTCAGCACATGGTTTTCTTTCGATGATCTTATCTGCGTGCCGTTGACAACACACCACAAACGCTTTTCAGGTACCTCCTATGTTCGAAACATTGATATTTTTTTTCAAAAAGACACAGATTTTGATCGTCTCATGGACTCTGTTAAGAATGTTCTACGTAAAAAACATCGTGGCAAAGATGATTTTATCGGGTATTGGAGACCGACAGTTAACCTCAGGCGGCTAGAACACATTCAAAAAGTAATAAAAATCGCGCTCGGTAGTATCGCCGGTTTTTCGCTGTTTGTCAGTGGCATTGGTATTATGAATATGTGTCTCGTTTCTGTCGGCGAGAAAACGCGGGAGATCGGTTTACGAAAATCTGTCGGGGCAAAACGGATTCATATTTTCTATCAATTTTTGACGGAATCAATCTGTCTCTGTTTTTGTGGTACACTTCTGGGAATTGCGGGCGGCTGGTTCGCAGCACACAGCATGGCACGGCACGCCGTACGTATCGTACCGATTGTCCCTGAGTGGCCTGTTGTCCTTTCTTGGCATTGGATACTGATCTCCGTTATCTTTTCTATTTTTATAGGAATTGGTTTTGGGGTCTATCCCGCAATGCAGGCGGCGCGACTTTCACCGATTGACGCGCTCCGCACCGAGAGTTAAGATAGCCTTGGTTTTCTTGATAGGTACCCAGTTTTAGGTTTTAAGAGAAGTCGCGATCAAGATATCCCTCCTACAGTTCTGCTTTTCCCTTGACTTGCCCCCGCATTCCTTGCTAAACTTAAAGAAATTTAGCCTCGTTATTCACCCTGAAAACAGGTGGAAGTTCAAACCCGTAGGGGTTGGGTTACCCAACCCCTACAAAAATCAAAGTCGGTCAATCTATTGAGACAAAAATTAAAAGATAACATCTTTCTAATAGTCTCGGTGCTGCTGTGCCTCTTTATTTTAGCCGAGGTCAACTATCCCCAGCTCGCACCCCAATCAGAATTAGCACTCTTCGCTATGTTCGGGCTAATAGTGGTATTCTTGAGATACCCTATTCACCCGCGTTTTGAGGACAATCCTGTTTTTCAAGTCCTTGATGCCGTGCTGATAGGGAGTGTAATCTTCTGCTTCGGCTACGTTGTCGCACAAACGGAGCCGATCTTTCAAAATTTCTGGTTAGACGGTAAAGCCCTCGGCGATCGCGCTGGCGCGGAAGTGTCACTGGATTACGTTGTCGGTGGCATCGGACTCATCTTAGTATTAGAAGCGACACGCCGGTCTATCGGTATCGCGCTGCCGCTACTCTCTTTTCTCTTTCTCCTCTATGCCAGTTTTGGGCAATTCATGCCGGATTGGCTGTTTCCACATCGCGGTTATTCTCTCCAACGTATTGTCAGTCAGACGTTCCTACACAGTCAAGGTGCTTTCGGTGTCGCACTTCGGGTGATGTTCACCTATGTTTTCCTTTTTGTCCTATTCGGCACGTTGTTGGAACGCACCGGCGCGACCGGTTATGTCCTGAATTTGGCGAGACGTGTATTCGGTTCAAGTGCAGGCGCGCCTGCGAAGGTCGCTGTACTGAGCAGTGGCATGATGGGGTCCTTGTCCGGTTCCGCCGTTGCGAACACAGCGACGACCGGAACCTTTACGATTCCGCTGATGCAACGCGCTGGGTTCCAACCAGCGATAGCAGGCGGCATAGAAGCCGCGGCGAGTTCCGGCGGCGCGCTCATGCCACCCATCATGGGTGCCGCCGCTTATATGATGCTCGAAATCGTGGAACCCTCCGTTACCTACCTGGAGATCATCAGAGCAGCGCTGCTACCCGCAATCCTCTACTACACCGGAATGCTGTGTATGGTACACTTTGCTGCGAATGCTGCAAAAGATAGACGCGCGCACAGTTCCGATGAAGCGAGTCCCGACGCAGAAAAAGAAAAAGACGACCATGAACTGTTGACTGTGCAAGGTGGCATCTTTCTCGCTGCGTTTGTTACCCTGATCGTGTTCCTACTCCTCGGTGCTACGGCGTTCCGGGCAGTGAGTTGGAGTCTACTGGTTATCGTTGTGATAAGCCTCGTGAATTTTCTAATCCAGAGAATCGGTAAACAGCGGACGACAACAGAGACCTCATCTGATATTTCGGATGCGCGAGAAGGTGCCGACTTTTTAATCACCCCTTGTAGGCGTGCCGCGCAGAGCGGCGTTTCGCTCATCGCAGCCGCGGCATGTGTCGGTATTATTCTCGGTGTGGTGACGCTCACAGGGGTCGGTAGCAAATTGCCGTCAACGCTTTTACCGCTCGCGGCTACGAACCTAATATTAGCACTCTTTTTTCTTATGATTTCAACGATCATTCTGGGGATGGGGCTGCCTTCATCGGTCTGTTATCTGCTAATGGCGATATTGGTGGGGCCCGTACTGCTCGACTTGGGTGTCGTTCCGCTTGCATCGCACTTCTTCATCTTCTATTTCGGAATGATGTCGATGGTGACACCGCCTGTCGCGTTGGCAGCGTATGCCGCGGCGGCTATCGCAGGTTCCGGGATAATGAAGACAGGCTTCGCTGCGTTTAGGTTCGCACTCGTCGGGTTCGCGTTACCTTACGCCTTTGTATTGCGTCCGGCACTGCTCTGGCTGAGCAATGATGGGAGCACACCGGCGTTGTGGACAGTTGTCGGGAACTTCTCACTGACACTGGTTGGGACGGTGATCTTGGCAGCGGCTATCGCAGGTTATGTCTTTAACAAATTAGCATTAGGAGCGCGCGGCCTATTGTTTGTTACTGCAATTGTCCTCTTCTTTGCACCAACCACTATACAGTTTGTATGGGTGCATGGAATCGTCGTACTTGCAAGTATTACTATTTTTTACTATAATTGGCGAAAGAAAGGAGGCGCGTCATGAAAAACCGAAGGACAGGGTTGTTGTACGGTCTGCTCGTCTTGTTGTTTCTACTTCACAACGATTTTTGGTTCTGGGAGACACCGCAGATTGTTTTAGGGCTACCGATCGGACTGCTCTATCATATCGGGTTCTGCCTTGTCGCAGCGTTGCTTATGGCTGCCTTCGTCAAAGCGCACGGGGATTGGGGTGAACAATGAGTCTTGCTGTCGTTTTTATCTATCTTGCTGTCGTGCTGATGCTCGGCGTTTTAAGCCATAAACTTTTCCGGAACACCGGCGAAGATTACTTCGTCGCAAGTCGCACAATCAACTGGTTTATCCTATTGATGACGCTCTTCGGCACGAATATGACCGCCTTCTCGATTCTCGGAGCATCTGGTGAAGCCTATCACAGAGGCATCGGTGTCTTCGCGTTGATGGCATCTTCTTCCGCAATCGTTGTACCCTGCGTGTTCCTCTTCATCGGAACACGTCTCTGGCGACTCGGAAAACGCTTCGGCTATGTAACACAGGTACAGTACTTCCGGGACCGATGGGAATCTGACGGTTTAGGACTCCTCTTATTTATTATATTTGTTCTGCTCCTCATACCGTATCTGCTGATTGGCGTAATGGGTGGCGGCGGCACATTGGCGACACTCACGGATGGCAAAATTCCACAATGGATAGGAGGATTGCTCATCTGTGCAGTTGTTCTCAGTTATGTTACTTACAGCGGTATGCGTGGCACCGCATGGGTGAACACCTTCCAAACGCTCGTTTTTATGACCCTCGGTGGTATCACATTCTTTGTGATTACGCATCGGATGGGTGGGTTGTCAAATGCGATCTCTAAAGTTGACCCAAGTTTACTGATGCAAGCTGAACATATTAAACCGTTGGAACTGTTGACCTATCTCTGTGTTCCGCTCTGTGTCGGTATGTTTCCACATATCTTTTCACATTTTCTAACGGCGAAAGATGTCGGATCTTTCCGTTATGCAATTATCCTATATCCTTTATGTATTGCGATTGTGTGGATTCCGAGCGTCCTACTCGGCATACTCGGCAATGTGGACGTTCCGGGTTTAGAGGGACCGCAAGTGAACAATGTCCTGATTCAGATGATCGGTATACACGCCCCGGGGGTCTTAGCCGGTTTTTTAGGCGCAGGTGTTTTCGCTGCGATTATGTCCTCACTCGATTCACAGTCGCTCGCTATTGGTAGTATGTTCACACACGATATTATCGGGCACTATCGTCAAGAAGCGTTTTCGGAGAAACAGCGGGTCTGGGTCGGACGGCTGTTTGTGAGCGGTGTGCTTTCTGTCACCTATCTCATCTCGCTCATCGCGACACCCAGCATTTTTAGACTCGCTATCTGGTCCTTTACCGGATTTTCGGGGCTCTTTCCGATTGTCGTCGCAGCGTTGTTCTGGCGGCGTAGCACAAAATCGGGTGTATTTGCCGCAATTATAAGTGTTACTGTGTTGTGGCTCTATTTTTTTCTTTCTAACTGGAAGACACCCGGGTATAGCATTGGCGGAACCGGCGTTATGCCTGTCGCTGTCCTAATCGCTGTTTCGTCTATCACCTTAGTAAGCGTTTCTCTGTTCACAAAACCACCAAGCTCACAGACGCTTGAGAAATTTTTTGATTAAGGGAGTTTCGTTGAAAACGTGTGATAACGAGGCAGTGACCTCGCTGACCAGTATTTAGGACTTACGCGTGTTGCTCTTTTGTACCACAAACTGTTAGTTTGTGCTGTCAAAACCCTGTGTTTTCCGAAAAAATTCATCTGCCAGAACTGCCTACACTCAAAATTGCGTAAGTCCTGTATTATACTAAAGTTTGGACAATTTATATCGGTTAGACGTTGCGTTTTTCAACGTTTTTTATTTTTTCACGAGTTTTGAATGTGGATATAAAATCCGAAAAAGCATATTTAGGTTTCCCACCGCAGGCATTTTGACATAGCACTCCGCTGGAGTGCAGCCGCTTCTCAATGAATAGACTATAGACATGTTGCTCCGCTGGAGCAAGGAGACCGATTTTTCAGAGGCTCCCTTTCAACACTTTGCGTCTATATGGAGATCGGTTTAGAGGTTTCTGTTCCTCACGCCAGAGGCGTGATATGTCTATAGAAAC
>JAJDXV010000019.1 GCA_022823085.1 Candidatus Poribacteria bacterium | reverse complement strand
ACAAGTAGCAATCATCGACATTGACACACAAGCAGGTATTCAGACCGCCAAAGAGATTCAAAAAATGGGTGGGACTTGTCTGTTTGTAGAAGGTGACGTAACGGACGCGGAGAATATGGTAGACGCTGCAGATGAGGTTGCAGCGCACTTCGGCAAAATTGAGATTCTGGTGAACAATGCCGGAATTAACACGCGAAGTGATAGGGTGCCGATTCATCAGTACACCTTAGAGGATTGGCAACGGATTTTGGACATAGACCTGACAGGTGTTTTTAAGACGAGTCGTGCTGTCATCCCGCATATCTTGGATACGCACAACAAGTCGGGTGCCGAAAATGCCACTGGACGCATTGTCAATATCAGTTCTATTGCTGGGTTGGTGCCGCTGCGTCTGCAGAGTGCTTACGTTGCAGCGAAAGCAGGTGTTGCGAATCTGACGCGTTCAATGGCGTTGGAACTCGGACCGGAAGGGATTCTGGTAAATGCCGTTGCTCCGGGTTCAACCTTGACGCGTGGCACGAAGGCACTCTTTTACGGCGATGACGGCGCGTACACAGAAAACGCAGCGAGTCTACTCTCGCATATTCCGCTGGGAAGACCGGGGCAAACAACTGAAATCGCAGCGGCGGTGCTCTTTCTCGTATCACCCGATGCGAGTTACATCAACGGTACTGTTCTCACAGTAGACGGCGGTTGGACCGCGGGTTATACACGAGATTGGTAAATTGGTAACAATGTGACGGCACACGGCGTGTGCCTACGACTTACTACAAAGGAGAAAAAATGGCAAAGATTACTATGTTTAAAGGGTATCAAGGCGAACCTCCGATTCCAAAACCTGCGCATCAGGTTCAGGCGAATGTTGTTACGGTTCAGGATGGCGTGCCGGTAAAGTATCCGGGCTGTGAGGGGATCGGTGTGCGTGTCGTACATCCTGCGAATCCGAAAGCCCCTGCACAAAATTTAGGACTCGTCGTATTTTTTGTGCCGCCACATGTTGTTCTTGAACCGGGGAGTCACCATACCGAGGAGTGCTATCTCATACTTAAAGGGAAGGGAGTCATGACGCTTGCGGATGAGAAGGTGCCTGTTGAAGCGGGGACGTTCATCCATCTTCCGCCGTGGTGTGAGCACGGGATTGAGAACACAGGCGATGCGTCTATGGAGGTGCTTATCTGTACGTCTCCACCGAACCCATAAATTCACTCGAAAAGGTTGTTTTTTTTCTCAAGTGCCTGATTTGCGGGTTATTTGTGCCTTCGGACAGGCATTTTCCATTTTTAATTCAACTTTTCCGCCACATTTTCGTTAAATAAGGTATCTTAAGTGTTAACGAGACCACACGTTTAACTTGTGGGGGAGTGATTTATGCGTGATTCAATGGGAAGTTTCGACAGTGGTAGGTCATCTCGGCGGCGACGGTCGAGTTCTTATAGTAATGGTGGCCGGTTACGGAAGTTAGACCACGACCCCCTGTCGACGACCGAAGAGTTACCTGAACTTCTGAAAGAGCAGGCAGAGGCACGATTTGAAACGGGTGAAGAGATTAAGGTCTCTGTTTCGACGGATCTGCGTTTTGACGGTACTTATGGCAAGGATTGGCTGTTAATTACGAATAAGCGGCTCATCGCGTTTAATCAGAATGGTGTTCTCGGACACCATCTACGAGAGGTGCCGCTCTCAGCTGTCGAAGATGTTGAAATCCTTGAGATGTACGGGAATAACATTCTCAAGGTGAGTACAGCGGACAACGCGTTTGAAGTGTCGCGCTACTCAAAACGTTTGACGCCGAAGTTCGGTCTTGCTGTTTCGGAGTTGGAAGAATTGATTCCGGAAACTGAAGCGAATTCAGACGGTAGACCTAACGGTAGACGCGGGCGCGGCAAGCGTGGGCGGGGTCCAGGTGGCATGTTCTCAGGTGGAGATAAAGGACGCTGCGAGAAGTGCGGTCATCCGATTCCGAGTTGGTCAGGTGTCTGTGTCAATTGCGTTCAAAAAGGGAAGCTCATCTTTCGGCTCCTGAAGTACGCTGTTCCGTTTTTGCATGTTATCGTCCCGGCGTTTATCATCATGATGGTGATGCGTCTCGTTGGATTGTACCCGCAAATACTCACTCGTGATCTGGTTGATAGGATTATAACACCTGTTGCTAACGCCGTTGGTACGGGGCAACCGATTCCGGTAACAGACTGGGGGCACCTACAAGGGACAGTAAACTTCTTAGGTCAATGGTTTGAGAATATGCCGGTCGGCGGAAGTTTTGGGCACCTTGTGGGTATTGTTCTGATCATGGCGGGTGTTCGCGTGTTTGTGATGGTAGCCGCCGCTATACGTGGCTATATGATGGCGTGGGTAGGACAAAATGTTACAAGACGGCTCCAGAACGAGACTTATGAGCATTTGAACGCGCTTTCGATCGATTTTTTCCATGATCGGGATACCGGAAACCTCATGTCAAGGATCACGCATGATGTATCAAGACTTCGTGATTTTATTGCCAATGGTATACAGGAAATTGCAGGGGATTCTCTCACAATCATCTATATGTGCGCGATTATGTTTACTATTAATTGGCAGCTCGCGCTCTGGACGTTGATACCGATTCCGTGTTTGATCTTCTTCACAATCTTTTTTGGCAAAATGATGGGTAAGGTTTATCATGTTTTATGGAAACGGTATGCGAACATCAGTACGATTTTAGCGAGTACAATTCCTGGGGTTCGCGTTGTGAAAGCGTTTGCGCGTGAACGCTACGAGATAAGCCGGTTTAACGAGTCGACGTATCAGGTATTTACCGGTGAGATGAGTGCTGCGCGGATTGGGAGCCTTTACCGTCCGATTATGGAATTTATCGCTTATTCGGGTTCTATCATTATCTGGTTAGTTGGCGGGTGGCAGATCTTCCAAGACGATGTGACCCTTGGCACGTTGGTCATGTTTCAGGCATATATGATGCAGTTTTTTGGACCGGTGCGTACACTCTGCCAGATGAACGAGCGGTTTATCCGGGCGGGTACTTCCGCCGAGCGTGTATTTGAGATTATGGATACACCTCCGAGTGTGGCGGATAAGAACGATGCGGTGGCACTGAGAGATATTCGGGGTGCTATTGAATTTAGGGATGTCCATTTCTCTTATGATAACGAAAAAGATGCGCTCAACGGTGTCAGTTTTACAGTGGAAGCGGGCGAAATGATAGGTTTGGTTGGGCACAGCGGTGCGGGGAAAAGCACGCTCATCAACTTGATTACCCGTTTCTATGACCCGAATGATGGGAAAATCATGGTTGACGGCTACGACAGTCGCGACATCCAGGTTAAGGCACTGCGCCAACAGATCGGTGTGGTCTTGCAGGATCCGTTCCTGTTCCAAGGTACAATAGCGGAGAATATTGGTTACTCGAAACCGGGTGCATCTCGTCGGGAGATCATTGCTGCAGCGAGAGCGGCGAATGCGCACGATTTTATCGTCAAGTTCCCTGACGGTTACGACACGATGGTCGGTGAAAGAGGGGCACGGGTTTCTGGCGGTGAGCGGCAACGTATCTCTATTGCGCGCGCAATTTTGAAAAATCCACGCATCCTTATTTTAGATGAGGCGACATCCTCTGTTGATACCGAAACGGAATCCAAAATCCAAGAGGCATTGGAACGACTCGTTCAAGGGAGAACTGTGTTTGCTATTGCCCACAGACTATCGACCCTTAAATATGCGGATCGGCTTGTGGTGCTGAAAGAGGGTGAGGTTGACGAAATCGGGACGCATGAGGAGCTTATTGCTAAAGATGGCACCTATGCGGGTCTGTGTGAGAAGCAGACTGAATTGTCGAAGATTCGTGCGTGGTAATCTCGGTGTGAAGCAGGATAGCGGGGTTTCAAACCCCGCCTGCATAGGGTGGTGTGTGGTACGTAAAACGGGGTTTCAAACCCCGCCTGCATAGGGTGGTGTGAAGGAAGGGGATATTCATGAAGGAAGCGATTAAGGTTACAGATGAATTAGAGTTTCTTGATGCAAGCCGTATCAGGATTGAGCGGAACGCGTTTGAAGAGTTGGTCGTCCAACTTCCAGATGGGACGGTTCAGACGAGAGTTGAGCCGGTCTACGCGTTTCCTGTCAGTGAAGCCAGCCGCTATATTTCTCTCATGGATGAAGAATCTAATGAGATTGGTATTATTGAGGATATAAAGCATCTACCGCACGGGTCGCGTAAGGTACTCGTTGAGGAGTTAGAGAAACGCTACTTTATGCCGAAGATTACCAAAATCAATGCGATTGACGGACAGTTCGGCGTTACGCAGTGGGTGGTTGAGACTTCACAAGGAGATGTGCAGTTCGGTTTACGGACTCGGTATGATATTGATTCACTTGAGAATGGACGCGTCCTGATTAAGGACGCAGATGGCAACCGTTATGAAATTGAGAACTATAATAAGTTGGACCCGAAGAGTATAGCTTTACTTGAGACGCAATTATAAATTTTTAACTATTGGGTTTCTGCTCCGCTTGCGCCGTTGTTGCCAGCGGGTACCTGTTTATACGAAAGTTTCGACACTCTTAAAACAGACATGCCGCCCCTACGGGGCTTAGTTTTGCGGGGATGCTTTTTCTATAAACATATCGCCCCTACGGGGCTGCGCACCGGACCGCAAGGAAAATTTAAAATATGGTAGAAAACGTAAAAATTGAACGTATTGAATGGGCACGTTTAACAGGCGAGCGTCCGCGCAAAGCGGGTTGCAATTCTCGGCTTGGCGAACATGGGCTCCATGTCCGTCCGCCGATTGCTCGTTTAACGACAACGGATGGTGTGAGCGGTTTCGGTTTTTCATCGATTTCGCGTGATCAAGCGGAGGCTATCGTCGGGTTTCAGCTCAGCGATGCGTTTGATCCGGAAAGTGGTGTCGCCGAAGCGTTCAGGATGCTGGAGTATCCGCTCTGGGATTTGGTCGGTCAGTTAGCAGAGAAACCGGTCTATGCGCTGCTTTCAGGTGAAAATGGTGCGTTTCGGGCGCCGTGTTACGACACTTCGCTCTACATCGATGACTTGCACCTTGACGACAATGCTGAAGCGGCGGCACTTATCGCTTCGGAGGCGTTAGAGGGGAAGGCACGCGGTCATAACGCTTACAAGATCAAAGTCGGGCGTGGTGCTATGCACATGCCACTCGACAAAGGTACCCGACGCGATATCGATGTCATCCGTGCTGTCCGCGAGGCAGTTGGCGACGATGCTACGATTTTGATAGATGCGAATAACGGCTATAATCTCAACCTTACGAAGCAGGTATTGAGTAGTGCTGCCGATGCGAAGGTGTATTGGATGGAGGAGGCGTTCCACGAGGATGCCCGCGTCTATAGCCTACTGAAAGAGTGGTTAGATGCTGAGGGGTTGGAAACCCGTATTGCCGATGGCGAGGGTGGCGCATCGCCGTATCTTGTGAATTGGGCGAAAGATGGGCTCATTGACATCGTTCAATACGATATTTTTCATCCGGGATTTTCACGTTGGCTTGAGTTAGGACCTGAGTTGGATACCTTTGATGTTGGTACAGCACCGCATCACTATGGTGGTTACTACGGTAATTTTGTCACTTGTCATCTTGCGGCGAAGGTAGAGCGGTTTGAGTTCACCGAGTGGGATCATGCGACGACTCCCGGTATAGATGATTCTGGTTACACCATCTCCAATGGTTATGTGAATGTGCCGCGAGCTCCCGGTTTCGGGTTGAATATAGAAGAGTCCCCGTACCAAAAAGCGCGTGAAGAGAGCGGGTTTGATGTCCGTGCGTAGTGTGTGATAATTGATACCGCCGCTTCGTACAAGCATCATGATTTTCACAGTGTCAAGTCGGAGTCGGTTTCGGCGGTTGGAGGTCAATTGATGCGCTGGAAGGCATTTTTTAAAACGCTGTTTAGTTGGCGCAGATTGTCGATATTTTCGGAGTTCCCGGTCGAAACTCTTATATTCTATTATGTTGGTTCGGTGGTAGTGGTGATCCTGATTAAGCAGTGTTAGCCCTAATTGGTTGAATTTTCTCTAAATATGGCAGATTACAAAAATTGCGAGGGAAACAAAATTATGGCGTATTTAACAGAAGCAGACAAAACATTTTTTAAAGAGAATGGATATCTGGTTGTGCGCGGTGCAGTGGAGCCAGAAGTGGTAGATGCTGCGCTTGATAAGGTTTGGGGCGCCCTTGAGGAAGATAGGAACGACCCAGAGTCTTGGATTCGTAAAGGTTATCGTACGGTTCCTGTCGGTGGCGATGATGCTGTCCGCGGGACGATATACGGCAATCGGGTCTTTGAGATGGGTGAAGAATTAGTAGGGAAAGGCAAATTAAATACAGGGGGTGGTGCGGGTCCACACGTCAATTTCCCGGACCCGGACAGAGAATGGCGTGAACCGAGGGGGCATCTTGATGGCTATCACACGCCCACAAACGGTGTCCCGAAAGGTGTTGTCGGTGCCTTTACGCTCGGTGCAACTGCCTATGTTGACAAAGTTGAGAAGCAGGGCGGTGGATTTACAGTCTGGCCTGGGAGCCATCGGATTTGGGCGGAATATTTCAGGCACCACGATTTGGATAGCCTCCCTGGTGGTGTTGCGCCGTTCGATTTGGGCCCGAGTTATGAGTTTACAGGTGAGGCGGGTGATGTCTGTTTCTGGCATCATCAGATGAGCCATACTGCGGGTCCGAATTGTGGCCGCAGCGTTAGAATCGCTCTTATCGGTAGATACCGTCGCAAAGATTTGGATCAGATTAAGTTTGAGACCCCTGACGATATGTGGAAGTATTGGGACGGGATTTCATAAATTGGCTATCGGTTTTCAGTAAGATGGTTTTCGGCTAACGGCTGTCAGTCGACACGAAAGAAAAGAGATGTTTAGGACTTACGCACTTTTGGCTATAGGTGGCTCTGTTAGATGAAATTCTTCTGAAAACACAGCGTTCTGGTGTCACAATCTAACAGATTGTGGTACAAAAGAGCGATATGCGTAAGTCCTGATGTTTTAGAACGCGTGCGT
>JAJDXV010000055.1 GCA_022823085.1 Candidatus Poribacteria bacterium | reverse complement strand
GAATTTCTGCTACAATGTTAGACATGGTATCTTCTCCTTAGCATATTCAACCTTACAAACTTTTCGAGAGGATACCATTTTTCTTTTTAAACTTCAACTCATACTTGCAAAAAAACGCTGCCAAAAACTTTACACACCCTCACGAGTCTGATGAAATTTAACGATAGGCTCTATGTCAAAGGTGTCAAAGGTGTCAAAGAGACATCGCCGCAACTTTTCCGCGTATCTGCGGAGGATAACGGGTTAGTGCCTGTCCCGGGAATGCCAAATTTAGTGGGGGCAGATATTGAAACACTCATCCGTGAAAAATTTGAAAACGCCTTTGGGGAAAGCACTCAAGATGAACTTGAGAAAAACGCTGAGGAGCGTCCGGAATTCACACTTGAAGATTTCGATCTCGATAAGCTCAGCACCGTTGGTAGCCAGGCCTTAGAGGAAGGTATGGTTGAACTCATTCAGTCATATTTTGGGAGTTTCGCTGTCAGCGGGAATACTTACTATATGGAATATAATCAGAAACTCTTCAGATGGAAGCCCGGGATGACGGAATGGTTTGATACCGGCTTAGCAGATGCAGGTGAGTCTATTCATTCTCTTATAGATCTTGATGCACAGGGTACCCCTGATTTCAAAATCGCAGTCTCAGGTGAAACTGTTTACGTTGGCAAACGGGATGGACACCTCCTTCAATCGTTTGATGAAGGCAACACTTGGAGCGATGTTACTGCGAATCTCCCGTTTTCTGTTACGCAATTCGAGGCTATCGCCTTCGCCGGAGCAACGCTTTACGCAGTAACCGATAAAGGGGTTACGTATTCAAGCGATAGCATTCACTGGCACACGGCAACTGATGCAGAAGGCACACCGCTTGTCATAGAAAAAATGGCAGTTGAAGGCACAACGGTATATGGCGCAACTGAGCAACAGATATATCAATTGAAAGAGAATTCAAACAGATGGGAACCCATCACACCGGAAGTTCCGAGCAAGATTAACTCGTTTACTGTTGATGATAATACACTTTATGTTGGGACGCCTGGTCATGGCGTACTACGTTTCACGATTAATGAATCCGACTAATGTCATTAACCTGTAGCATAACCTGTTAGGTTGTGCGATTGTAGCATAGGAGACCGTTAGTCTCCTGTGCCACCCAATAAGAAACCTGAAATATACAACACGCTAAGGAGATCTTGAAAAATGTTAAAAATGATTGGACAATCCAAGTCGACAACGCTTCTATTCGTTACTTTATTGATGGTCATAGGTCTGCAACTGACCCTCCATGCAGGGACATCTCAGTTTCTCTTTGATATGGACGGGATTAGAGATCCCGGTAGTTTGATGGTGAAATTCCAAGACACGCGCGCCCCGGTGTCCCAATTGATCGTATCGCAATTGTCCGAAGATGGACAAGAACTGTTAGTTGGGTACGATGGCATAAGCGATCCGTCTCCGAAGTTGCAGGAGGCACTGCTTGCAAATCTGAATCGGCTGCTTCAGGCGGGCTCTCTCTATGATGCGCAAGTGTTCGCCGATATTGAACTCAGTGAACAGACGCAGGCACTCATTGCCCAAAATCCGAAAAGCGGAGAAGCGTTGGTTCGCCTAAACCGTTCGCTCCTATCGGATGCGTATCCGTATGAACTCGCCTCGCTTTCGGAACAAAAAAAGGTTGAGGACAAAGGGCTTGAAGCGTGCAGAGAAAATTTGAGGCGGATAAAATTGGCACTCGAAAAATATCGAATTTCTAATCCCAATACAGATCCGAAATGGCTTTCCGAACTGTCTCCAGAATATCTGGAGGAGAAGGTCCTGCTTTGCCCAGCGGACGCGACAGCAGGTGTTCCGGGGGTCCTAACTGAAGGTGCCTCGGATCCAACGCTACCGTGTAGTTATATCTATGAGATGCGTCCTTCCCTAAAAATGGATCAGGACATCCTATTGATGCAAGAAGGGGATATGTTACCGATTGTTCGGTGTGAACACCATCTTCTCAATTTGAGTATTGGTGGAAAACTTTATCGTAATGGACCCCAAAGAAGTATCTATACGAGCAACAAAACGGGATTTTCATTGCTGGATGATTTTATGAGAGGTCTACGTGCACAACACGGAGAAGCGTTTCTCAAGACACAAGAAGGTAAGCAAAAACTGAAGCAGGCAACTGAAGAACTGATAATCAAACAATTCGTACCGATAATGCTGAGTGCCTTTGAGAAAAAGGTTTATACGCAAATTGAGGCGCAGCTCGGAAAGAATATTCTCAAGTCATCAATAGCTGTGGATATACTCAAACAAGCAACCGTGCAGTTGGGAGATCAGATTAGAGAACAATTACAGTCGGAACTTGAAGCGCGACTCGGCACAGAATTTCTTGAGGCAGCAGAGGGACAAGACATACTCAAACAATTATCAGCACAGATTGATGGTTTTTCACTCGACGGACGCTAATTTACAGAGTGTATCAATATTAAATCTGCGCTTTTGGTCTTTAGATAGGTTGAAAGATTAGAAGTATGGGAGATAATGAGCAGCGTATTTCTTCCAAACTTCCTGTCTTCCACCCTTCCGCAAAACCTAAAATTGGGTTTCAATATTGCTTAAAACAAAAGATAGAGGAGAAATCACCATGTTAACGACATTGATTCAAAAAGAAATTATGCATCATATACTCAGCGTCCGGTTTGTCGCGCTCCTGCTAATGTGTGTTTTGCTTATCCCACTCACGCTTTCTATTAACTATCGTAGGTATAACCAGAACCTCGTTGACTATCAGGAGTCGGTGAATCGCGCACAAGCAGAAGCAAAGGAGAATCCGCCAACTGGTCAGGACCCAAACACGGAAGTCTCTAAACTTTTCCTCAAGCCGACACCGCTGAGCGTCTTCGTAAACGGTTTAGAGGAGGCACTGCCGACCTATCTTGGAATGACGCGTAATGGGGTTCGGCAGAGTTCAACGGGACTTGTGCAGGCATCCGTCGCGTATGCATTAGGAAACCTTGATTTCCTGTTTATTGTCGGGACAGTCTTCAGTCTACTGGCACTCCTTTTCACATTCGATGCTGTTGCGGGGGAAAGAGAGGCAGGCACCCTTCGGATAAATCTGTCAAATTCGCTGCCGCGAGATGTGTTTTTGTGGAGCAAACTGATCGGTGGATACATTGTATTCGTTATTCCATTTCTGGTATCTTTCCTCTTCGGGCTGCTTCTGATTGTATGGCAGGGATTTCCGTTCGGTGAGCTCAAGGTTGCGCTGCCAGTACTGAGTCTCATGCTTGTTTCGTTGCTGTATATTGCGGTGTTTTTTGCGATAGGTGTGTTCATTTCAACCTATCTTGACAACGCTAAGACCGCGCTGATTGTCGCTTTTACGTTTTGGGTGCTTGCGGTGCTGGTTGTACCACGGGGCGCGTTTGTCGTCGCGAAACTCGTCGCACCGACCCGAACCCAGCAGGCGGTTTATATGGAAAAAAATGCACTTCGCAATAACCTAAATAAAGATAAAGAAGAGAAGGTCTGGGAAAAATGGTCTGAAACCATAGCTAAACCCACGGAGAATGGAGAGGGTATTCAGTTTTCGATAGACCTAAGCAATCCAGCAACGCAAAAAAGGATGGATGAAATTAAAGGACCGATTGAAGAGGAGTTTCGACTGGCGTTTCAGAATCAAACGGGCAAGATTGACAGGGACTATCAGCGCGAGAAGGATCGTCAAGAACAGATTGGCGAGATGATCTCTCGGATCGCCCCAACGGCCTCTCTAACCTATTCTGCGATGAATTTGACGCAAACGGGTAAGTTGAAAAGAGAGGTCTACTTTCAAACCGGCGAAAGATACTACAACCAACTTGATGACGAATATTTCAGCGGGATTTCAGACGATGTACTGTCACAGATAATGCAATTGGGAGCTCGGATGGGCGATCAGATGAATGGTGACGCTGAATCCGAAACGGAGCAAATTCCGCCGCCGCCAACCCTGACAGAACCTTCGTTATCAGAAACGTTGCGTCAATCTATGGTGGACGTGTGCCTACTCGGTTTTTTTGCGGTAGCGTTTACGGCGATAGCGTTTCTGAAATTCTTCCGTTCCGATATTTGATTGCTGGATCTTATCTACAAATCTTGTATACGCCAAAACCCTCTTACGTTAGAAAGGCTTGAGAATGACAATAGAGTCCACAGTAGAATGTCTTGAGCCCTTCGCAGTCTATCAGACAACGCAGGGTTTCAACGGCATGGGCGTATACTTTCGCTGCCGTGCTAAAGGGATCTTACTGGCGGAAGGCGACGGCACACGTGCCATCCAATGGATGCCTGAGGCTGAACTTGCCAGCCGTTTCGCAGACAATCCTGACCAATTCAATGCAATGACAGCGGCGGTCTTGAACCTGATGCGGGAAAAGAAATTGCTTTAAATCAAACTCACGTTTGCGTTTTCTGTAAGTGTGAATAGAAAAAATAAAAAAAATGCACCCTTTTAGTACCTGAGCTGCGTCACTTAAATCAGAGGTGAATACGATACAGACTTTTAGAGATCGTATTCGTTGAATCTAATCTATCACACAAACGTTGTAAGAGGATAAATTGACTTTTCAAAAAAACAGAAAAAGAAAAAGGAGCAAACCATGACAACTAACATTCGCCAGCAAAATGGCATCGTAATCTTGGAACCTAATGGAAAAATAATGGGGCCCTCCGTCTCGGAATTAAGGGAAGCCATCTCACCGCAAATAGAAACTTCTGATACACCACGGATTCTGATTAATTTTGAACACGTCAACAAGGTTGACAGTTCAGGACTCGGTGTGCTTATGGGAGCACGTGCCGCGGTCGCACGAAAGAAAGGACGTGTCGCGGTCATCAATGTCAGTAAACAGATCAAAAACTTGGTTGTTCTTAGCCGACTCGTTAGCCTCTTTGAACATTTCGACAGTGAGGCTGCTGCGGTTTCAGCACTATCTGCCTAAAACCCTAAATTCTGTATAATCTCAAATGGGATGGTTTTTACCATCCCATTTTTTTTGCAACATACAGTTTTCCAGAGGACGCGCAATTGCTGATGGTGATTACTGACGAAAAAAATGCAACCTTTTGACACCTAAGTTACGTCACTTAAGTCAAACGACGTTACAACCACCGAGGGAGGTTCTCGATGATACAGAACGATGCTGAACTCATTCAACGCACATTAGAGGGTGATCAAGACGCGTTCGGATCACTCGTGAAGAAGTATCAGAAAGGTGTTCACGCCCTGGCGTGGCGGAAGATCGGTGATTTTCATGTCGCCCAAGAGATCACGCAGGACGCGTTTCTCAAAGCGTACCAGAAGCTTAGTACCTTGAAAAACCGTAACGCCTTTTCTGGATGGGTCTATGTTATCGTAGCACGTATGTCCAAGGACTGGCTCCGCAAAAACCGTTTGCCGATGGATCCGTTAGATACGACCGATGTAAGTGAGGTGGATCACGTGTCATATTCTCGATACACGGCAGAAAAACAGGCTGCTGAAGCCGATGAGACGCGTCGCGAGATCGTCAAGGAACTCCTGAAAAAACTACCAGAAAGTGAACGGACAGTGATAACACTTCATTACCTCGGGGAAATGACGGTCAAAGCCGTCGCTGAGTTTCTCGGCGTATCCCAAAACACAGTAAAGAGTCGCCTCAATCGCGCTCGGAACCGTTTAAGGAAGGAAGAAGACATGATTCAGCAAAATCTCGGCAGCTTCCAACTGCCTGCTAACTTGACAGAAAACATCATGCGAGAGGTCTCTCGTATTGCCCCTAATGCTCCCGCTACCCACAAACCTATATTACCGTGGGCACTCTCTGCTGCCTCCGCTGTTCTGATTTTCCTATTGATGGGTGTCGGCACGCAATACTTGTCTCGTTTCCAGAGACCTTACAATCTAAATGCTACCTCGGAACCGACTGTAGATCTTATTGAGGCAGTTTTTGTTTTTGATTCGCCAGCGAAACCGGCTGTTCGGAATCAGGCAGGGAGCTCTGCTACACCGGGAAGGAGTCCGGGTGCGGGGCAACAACCCGATGCGCGACGTTTCGCCGCAGCACTGCTCGACGAAACAGAAGTTTCAACACCCGAACCGCAATGGACCCAAACCAAGGGTCCCGAAGGCGGTATCGTCAACAGTCTCTTCACGACGAGTTCCGGCGATATCTACGCAGGGACACCCACCAGTCTCTATAAACTCACAACGGATTCCCGCGCATGGAAACACGTCAACTCAAGAAGTGCCAGTTCTCTTAACCTCCAAGACTGGATAGTGGGTGCGATACAGATGGCAGAGCACGGTGATATGCTCTATCTCACCACCGATACCGAAATATTGGCATCCAAAGATAAGGGAGAGACATGGGAGGTATTGGGTAGCCATCCAAAAGGAGGCTCCAGAGGCTTTGCGGTAACCGACTCCGGATTTTATCTCGCGCTTATGGAAGGGGTCTACTATTCCAAAGATGGCAAGACATCGTGGGTAGTGCTGAAAGATGGCATGGAAGCCGAGAAGATCCGTGCGCTTGCCGCCGTTGAAAACACCGTGTTTGTTGGCACGGATGCCGGCCTCTATCGCTTCAACACTGAGACATGGGAACGTGTATCCGTTGGTCCCATAGATAAGCATGGGGAAAAACCGATGATTCATGCCGTCGCTGCTTCAAAACATCGACTCTATGTTGCAGCCGGAAGAGAAGTTACAACCGGAATCGGCGCACAATTCAAATCAATAATAACAGGCGACGATTGGTGGTCGCTTTATCGATCAACCGATTTCGGAGATACATGGTACGACATAGATCCGAGAGAAAGGATGGAGAATGAGAGAGAACCAAAGGGTGGATTTTCGATTCAATTCCCGGTCCGTGCTAAAGATTCGACACCAATAGATTTTACGTACTCGAGCATCAAAATAATTACGGCAGCAGGAAGGGTTATGTTGGCGGATTCAAGGGAACTCTTCTATTCAGTTAACGCCGGTGAAACTTGGACATCTTTAGATTTAAAGGATAGATCACCTGGAGTTAACAACATTGCGCCGCCGATTGTGATGTTGGATACCAACACCTTCTACAGGGGCAGCCAATCCGGGGTCTACCGCACAAACGATGCTGGTAAATCGTGGGATCAATTTAATACCGGACTCGCTGGCGCGATGGTTAGGCATTTATTCGCGTTGAACAGCAAACTCTATGCCTTCACAGTGGATGGGTTTGTCACCTCAACGGATGGTGGTGAATCATGGGTGCCGCTTTCCAACGGTATTGGTACTAACGCAAGTAAGGTGGCCGAATTTGACGGTAATCTCTATGCAAAAGGTATGAATGACATGACCCCCCAAATTCATCGCTTTTCAACACAGGACGGTAAATTCACTCATATCCCTAACATGCCAATTTTGTTTGAAAAGGGCAATGCTGTTGACCTAACAGCCCTGATGCAGCAAGAAAGTAATAAGGTTCTGTCGGGAGCACTAAAAGATGCGGACAAACTGGACCTTGAAAACGGTCAAGTGCCAAACCTTGAGGATATCGATTTAGAGCAGTTAGACAAATTGAGTGACGAAATGGGTAAAGTAATCCAAGATCAGGCTGCAACTGCTATGATGCCGATTTTCGGAGGTTTTGCCGTTAGCGGTGAGACGTACTATATGGAATATGGGCAAAAACTCTTCAGGTGGAAACCCGGAATGACGGGGTGGCACAATACTGGATTGGTGGATAGTGCCGAAAATGTTTTAGCAACTATGTTTTCCGCTCCTTTTGACTATTCCGGTGGCATTTCTACGCTAACGAATATGATGGATGCTATGGGCTTCAAGATCGCTGTGTTAGGAGATACCGTTTATGTTGCAACGCGAGATGGGCATCTCTCTCAATCGTTTGATGCGGGGAACAGTTGGTACGATGTCACTGCAAATCTTCCGTTTCCTATTACAGTGTTCAACGCAATTACCTTCGCCGGATCAACTGTTTATGTAGCAACTGATAAAGGGGTTGCATATTCAAGCGACGGCATCAATTGGCACAGTGCAACCGATGCTGAAGGTAGTTCGCTTGTCATAGAGAAGTTTGCGGTAGAGGGAACGACGGTATACGGGACAACTGGGCAACATGTGTATCAGTTAAAAGAAGATTCAGGCACGTGGAAACAAGTTACACCTGAAATCCCAGATTCCGTCCTTTCATTTGCTGTTGATGGGAACGTTCTCTATGTCGGCACTTCCAGCAGTGGTGTGTTACGTTTCAGGCTTGATGAATAAAGGAATAGGCCATTTCCTTAATGAAACATCATAACGTTTTCATTTTCTCAAAGGCGCGCTTCCAAGCACGCCTTTTTTATTTTCGTAACCGCTCTTTCTATAGTAAAATATACAATTTAAAAATAATGCAACTTTTCGATCTCTAAAACCAGTCACTTAAGTTAAAAGAGAGTTCAATATCCAATTCCGGAGGGATGCTTGTGATGAACCAAAACGACGCTGAACTCATTCAACATAGTTTACAAGGGGACCAGGACGCGTTCGCTGCTTTGGTAAGAAAATATCAGAAAGGAGTTCATGCACTGGCGTGGCGGAAGATCGGTGATTTTCACATCGCACAGGAAATCACACAAGATGCATTTCTTAAGGCATACAAGAACCTTGGCGACTTGAAAAACTATAACTCGTTCGCTGGATGGCTCTATGTTATTGCGGCACGCTTGTGTTACGACTGGCGTCAAAAGAACCGTACACCAGTAACATCCTTGGATACTATTGATGCAAGTGAGGTGGATCACGTGTCATACTCTCGATATACGGCAGAAAAACAGGCTGCCGAAGCCGATGCAACACGCCGTGAAATCGTCAAAAAACTGCTCCAAAAACTGCCGGAAAGTGAACGAACAGTCATAACGCTTTTTTATCTCGGTGAGATGACCATCAATGCCATCGGTGAGTTTCTCGGTGTATCGCCGAACACCGTAAAGAGTCGTCTCAGTCGTGCACGTAACCGTTTAAAGAAGGAGGAAGACATGATCCAACAAAACCTTGGCAGCTTTCAGCTGCCTACCGATCTAACAACGAACATTATGCGGGAAGTTTCTCGTATTGTTCCTACGACTCCAGATGCGAATAAACCTGTGTTACCGTGGGCACTCTCTGCTGCCTCCGCTGTTCTGATTTTCCTATTGATGGGGGTCGGCACGCAATACTTGTCTCGTTTCCAGAAGCCTTACAACCTGAATGCTACCTCGGAACCGACTGTAGATCTTATTGAGGCGGTTTTTGTTTATGATTCACCAGCGAAACCGGCTGTTCGGAATCAGGCAGGAAGTTCAATTACGCCCGGTAAAAACCCCGGTGCCGGTCAAAAACCGGACGCACAACGCTTCGCTGCTGCAGTGTCTGATGAAGTGGCAGTTTCAACTCCGAAACAGCGGTGGACACAGACCAAAGGACCGGAAGGCGGTATGGCAACCAGTTTCTTCACGACGAATTCTGGTGAGGTTTACGCGGGGACATCAACGAACCTTTACAAACTCGGAGATGATGGACGTATGTGGCGACGCGTCAACGCCGGAAGCATCGGTTCACTGAGCCTCCAAGATTGGATAGGGGGCTCGGTACAGATGGCAGAACACGGTGATAGGCTTTATCTCGCCACTGATACCGAAGTATTAGCATCTGAAGATAACGGGGAGACGTGGCACGCGTTGGGTACCCATCCAGAAGGCATTTCCAGAGGCTTCGCGGTGACCGACGCAGGATTTTACCTCGCGCTGACTAATGGTGTTTACTACTCGAAAGATGGTAGACCCGCATGGGTAGCACTGAAAGATGGTATGCGGCTGAAGAAGATCCATGCCCTCGTTGCCGTTGAAAACAGTGTGTTTGCTGGGACCAATAGCGGACTCTATCGACTGAACACTCAGTCTTGGGAATTGTTGTCAGTGGGTCCGATAGATAAGCACGGTGAAAAACCGGTGATCCACGCTTTGGCTGCTTCAGAACATCGCCTCTATGTTGCAGCAGGGGGAGAGTTTAAAAGGGGATTCGGCGTGCTATTCAGGTCAAGAACAACGGGCGACGATGGGTGGTCCCTTTATCGCTCAACAGATCAGGGTGAGTCTTGGTATCCTATAGATCCATGGGAAAGGCAGGAACGTGAGAGGGATAGGCAGCGAAAGGGTCGTCAATTTTCCAATACGCCTCCACCGGGGACAGATGACCTTCCGACCGTCAAGGTATTCGCGACAGGCGCGGGGGTTATGGCGACGGACGCAAATGGCGAGTTTTTCTACTCCGAAAATACTGGAGAGACATGGACTCCCTTAAAGGGTGGGTCAGGTTCTGGTGTCGCTGCCCCGCTACTGATCGCCGATACAAACATTTTCTACAAGGGTGGAGCGTCCGGAATTCTGCGGACAACCGATGGCGGTGAATCTTGGCATCCGTTTAACACGGGGTTCGTTAGCACGCCTGTTATGACTTTAATCGCTGTTAAGGGTAAACTCTATGCAAATGATCCAGCGAATGGATTTGTCACTTCAACGGACGGTGGTGAATCGTGGAAACCGCTTAGATATATTGGCCAAGATGTCTTGATCGCAGCATTTGACGATAGCGTGTATGTGAAGAAAGGAAATGCTATGAATTCACGTTCACCGCTGCTTCGTCTATCCACTGAAGACAATAGTTTGAAGTTTACCTCTGGCATGCCCGGTTTTGAGGGAGGCAATTCAAGTGATACGGTACAGACGGAGATAGAGATACCTGACGAAATAATAAACAAGGTCGTGCAGGAAATCTTGCAGGAAGCGTTTCCAGATAAGGGTAAGCCAAATCTTGAGGATCTTGATCCTGAACAGGTAGAGATGCTCAAGGGGATCGGTTCTGACCAGATAACTGAGAAACTCAAGGAGCACGTTGATCTTGAGCAGCTAAGAAATGAAGCACTCAATAAGGCACTTCAGGAACAACCTACAGCTGATATGATGTCGTTTTATGGTAGTTTTGCCGTTAGCGGTGATACATACTATGTCGAATACGAGCAGCGGCTTTTCAGATGGGAACCCGGCATGGCTGAATGGTACGACACCGGGTTAATAGATGAGACTAAATTTGTTTTTCCTTTTGACTATTCTGCTGAGGCTTCTACGTCTATGAATGTCCTTGATTCCATAGGTTTCAAGATTGCTGTGTCCGGTAAAACTGTCTACATTGGAAAGCGCGATGGACACCTTTCTCAATCGTTTGATGAAGGAGAGACTTGGAACGATGTCACTGCAGATCTTCCGTTTGCTTTTTCCAAGTTTAAGGCAATCGCCTTTGCCGGATCAACCGTTTATGTAGCGACCGACAATGGTGTTGCCTATTCAAACGATGGCACCGATTGGCACGCGGCTACCGATGCTGAAGGTGAGCCCCTTGTTATGGAGCGGTTTGCGGTGGAGGGAACGACGGTGTATGGTACAACTGGGCAATACGTGTATCAGTTGACAGAAGGTTCAAACATGTGGGAACAAGTTACACCTGAAATTCCGGATTCTGTGCTTTCGTTTGCTGTTGATAGCAACGTGCTTTATGTTGGGACTTCCAGCAGTGGCGTGCTACGTTTTACGCTTGATGAATAGTTGTCATATTGACACAATAGAGTCTTCAAAGGCGTGTGTTCCAAGCACGCCTTTTTATTTTTTGATCAGTGAGTGGCAAGACCCCATTCCGAAACCTCTGAGATTGGACTTGACAATAACGGCTTGACCTGTTAAAATAACACAAGTTTCCCACGTCAAACGACCCATCACTGCCCACATAGGGCATAAGCATCTGGAGTATCAGAAGATGCGTGGACGCACCAATCGCGCTTTATTACTATCATTCGCTTTCCATATCATATTAATATTCCTGCTTTCTCCGTTTTTCATTAATGACTTTGATGCAGTGAAAGAGGGTATATCTGCAGAGATATTAGCGGCGGATCCTGAAAGACAGGTAAGACGGCGGGCCTTACCACCGCGGATACCTCTAATGCCACGAGTCGCGGATGCTGAGGCAGCTTCCGATACCGTTCCAACATCAACGTCCGCACCCTATGTGAATGTGCCGAAAGCACCCGTTCACGCCGATGTCGTGCCTGAGGTCGTCACGCATGCCGATCTGTCACAACCAGATCAACCAAATACTGTTTCCGATACCGGTTTCGGTGAAGATAAAACGGTCAGGGGTCCCGTGGTCATTAAAGGACAAACCGTAAAAGGCAGCAGTGCCGATGTCGAGTTTGACGGACCGGAGCGTCGCATCAGCAACGTCGGAACACGATTTATACACGAAACGAGTGTATCCGACATTGGACTCGAAATACGTAATACCGTAGGTTCCGGACTCGGTATTTTCGGCACAGAAGTCATGCCCGGACACGGATTAATTGGAGAGGTCTTCGTTCCCGGCATCCCGATTTACCGAATGCCTGACCTTGAACGTTTGACACCTATCTATACCTTCCTTACATCAGATTTGAACGTCCCGACACGAAACTATACTGAAGGATTCCCGACTCCGGAAACGCAAGCTGTCGTCGAGAATTTCGCGATTCGCTTCCGAGCAGAATTGAGGGTCGATGTACCGGGGATGTACACCTTTGAACTTTACTCAGATGACGGTTCACAACTCTATATTAACGGCAAACTCGTCGTTGATAACGACGGAATTCACGCAACAATAGGTCGGCGCGGAAGTATAAGGTTAGGGACAGGCATGCATCCTGTTGAGATCCACTATTTTCAGGGACCCCGACACGCAATTGCACTACAGTGGTTATATCAACCCCCACACGGATACATGCAAATTGTGCCGCCGAATGTTATCTATCGGCCCGGTAAACCGCAGGTTCCAGACGAATTAAAAAAATTGCAGCAGCGTTTGAATAAAATCCAAAAAAAGAAGAACACAAACATCAGAGAGCCCTAACGGAGATGTTGGATGAAGTACACCGTCACGAATACCTTAACGCTACTTCTGTTTCTGATGTGTCAGGCACTCTATTCCCAACCTGACCTCGGCACTGTACCGTTCGATTGCCCGGATGTGTCGCCCCCCAGATTCCAGTTTGATTTGGACAGCCGCGTTATAGCACTCGTTATGGAGGATCCTACCTCCGATGTCGCCCCTATATTTAAGAGCGTAGACAATTTATATCTCAGGAACTACCAAAACCGGTCTGGTAATTTTAAAAAATTGGTTCAATATTACAGTGAGGCACTAAGGGCTCGCGGGTGGCGCGTCTTAGGGCGTAAACCGCGAATTGATCCCGAAAAAGATAACCTCTATATCTCCGTTCTCCACCGAGATGAGGTTGTTAGTGGCGTTTTCGTCATCATCAAAAGCGGAGACGGTGTTTATGGAATAAACATTGTCGGTGAGATCCCACTGGCGCAGCTCGGTCCGTTGCTGCGGAATCTCAACACACTCGGTATTGAAATCCAAAGGTTGATGTCGCTGAGAGATCGTGATTTACAACTCGCGCCGATCCCGGAACCCATCAAACCGGACCCATCCCCGGCACCTAAAGCGAAAGATGCCTCCACAGAACCGCCTCTGCCTAAGAACCTTGAACCCACAAAATCTCTGAAATGGCAAGCTGATGGCAAACCGATCCACGAAATACGCATCGAAAATCTAACGACACCCCATGAAGTGGAAGACCCAGAATCGACAAAAATTAATATAGCAGCTGAAATGGATAAGATAAGAAAAGTGCTACAAGAAGGTTCTGGTGAACTTGAGAAAATTATGCCGGTGCTGGCGGAGGCACTCGGTGAGCATCCGAAAACCGTATCTTTGCGTATTATGGAAGAAGGCGAAAAGCGTATCGCTGTAATTAGCTTGGTCCCCGCAGAAAAAATATCGATCTTGAAATCTATGCAGATTTCAGGCAATAACAGTGGCAGCCGCGGCCAAGTAAAGGTGAACACCTTCTTTGTTCCACAAGGATATAACGCTGAGATACCGCCAGCAACAACACGATTTATGGCAAAGGATGTTCCTGTTCACGAATTGCATATCCAAGGTAATCAGAAAATTCCAGAAGCACGTATCCGACAAGCACTTGAAAACGCCTCAAAAGACATTGATAAAGCACTACAAACGCTCTTTAAAGCAATTCCGTATTTTGAAGAGATAAATCTACAAATCAATGAAAAAGAGAAAAGATATATCGCTACAATTACTGTAACTGAAAAACCGCTCTCTACGGATGCTTACCTCGGTTTCAGTCCACTAATGCGTTTCGGTTTTAACCGCGTAACAGGGTGGGAGATCGGAACAGGCTTTAAAGTTGGAAAACGGAAGGATGTCGGACCGCTCTGGATGTGGAATATCAGAGAGACACAATCCGATCAGACCTCAAGGCTGTTTGGGAGAATCAGTTATGCCTTCGGCAACCCGCATCTCCACTACCGTATTGGAGGTATCGCAAATTGGGGAAGACCCTACGCTTGGAACATCGGTATGATTGCACAGGTTCACCGATCAACGGTTGCAGTGGCCCATGAACTTTTTCCCGGTTACAACAGGGCACGGTCAATTTTTCAACGCATCCTTGGCGCGCCGGATCTCCAAAATTACTATCTACAGCAAGGTGCCGCAGTCTCTTTACGGTGGTCTCCAACGCTATCGATCCATTCGTTGAATTTGACGGCGATTACTGAATCGCACGCGAGTCTACGAAAAAACACAGATTGGTTTATTACCAATTGGGGATCTAAACTCAGTTTGCGAGAAAATCCATCAATAACCGACGGACAAATGCGCAGTCTGATTTTCCAGTACGATTTTAATAATAGGGTAAAAACGCTCGGTTGGCATAATACACTCCTTGTTGAACATAGCAGTCCGGCTGTCGGTTCAGATTTTGATTTCACACGCCTACAATTGCACCTTCGATATGCTTTTCCGTTGGCGAATGACCGAATCCGCACCCGTTTCTTGTTCGGGTTCTCCAATACGAAACTTCCTATTCAACGCCAATTTGTAATCGATGGTATGGGTGGACTCAGAGGGTACCCTTGGCGTAGACAAGAAATTGCGTCTGAAGGTATAATAACCTATGACAGTGGGTATATGTCGTCTCCTTATGTGTTTACAGGCGATCGCGGTTTTCTGATCAATGTTGAATATCACTATCGTTTATCGAATCTGCTCAGGTCACGTTTTTTTGAAAAGTTTTTTCTTGTCGCTTTCCTTGACGAGGGGCAGGTCTGGGAGGCATCTGATGCCGCGTATACCTTCGATCCAAAAGCGAATATCGGCATCGGTTTGCAGATCGGGGAAGACGATACTGTTACTGTCGTCAACATTAACGGTTTACATTCTGGAGAGGATGTTTCCGTTTTCAGGGTTAACATCGCAAAAGCCCTCGAATCCGGTCCCGGTATTCAGATGACGATTGCTTGGTATCACAATTTTTAACCTCAGATAACGGAAGTAAATATATGCGAATTATTTTGATCCTCATTATTCTTCTTATGATGTCTCTCCCTGCTACGCTTCTCGAGAGCGATAGCGATCTATTCACATTTGTCCGTCTAAGATACGGCGGACAGTTTACGCGGCTTAGTAGTTGGCGTGTGGATTGGCCAGCATCCGACAGAAATTTCATCTGGCAACTCAGTAAACAGACAAATATTGTCGTCGCACCCCGTGAAAAAATCATTGATGTCGGCGCACGGGAGTTATTCGAGTATCCCTTCGCTTATATGCTTGAAGTCGGTAGCCTCAGACTGAGCAAGCAGGAGGCGGAGAACCTAAGGGAGTACCTCTTACGCGGCGGATTTATCTTCATTGACGATTTTCATGGAGAACGTGAGTGGAAGTGGTTTTATACGGAGTTCAAGAAAATCTTTCCTGACCGTGAACCCGAAGACATCCCGATTTCACATCCCATCTTCCAGTGCTTCTTTAAGATTGACAAACTGATCCAAATCCCTGGTCTCCGTTCGCTCTTTAGGGGGCGTACCTACGAACGAATTGACGGGCATCCCGCATATTGTCGCGGTGTGTATGACGACTACGGACGGTTGATGATGATGATTAACTTTAACTCCGACCTCGGCGACGCATGGGAGCATGCCGCTGAAGACTACTACCCGCGTGAGTATTCTAATATGGCACTGCAAATGGGAATCAACGCTGTGGTCTATACACTTACACACTAAATTGCAACACATTTCACTCTGATAACGTTATCTACAAATCGTATGAGCAATAAGTAAATTTCGTTAAACTTTTCATATCAATTAGGGTCTAAAATCAAAAGATTTAGAGCGGGCTGCGATATCCGTTCTCAAAACTAATGGAATACGAAGATTATGGGGTACGCCACTGACAAAAAGCGCGGTGGGGTAGAAAAAAAATATGCTCACACGTAAACAGAAGTTAGATTTTCATGAAAACGGTTATGTTGTGGTTCCTGGTGTTGTGCCGAGACTGATGGTAGATGCCGCACGGAAAGCGATTAATCACTCTATCGGGGCAGTCGGGATGCACGAGGGCGACTTAGAAAAATTTCGGGCGCAGTCGTATTGCAACGAGGTTCGTAATAAACCCGAAATCGTGAATCTGTTCAGTAAAACACCTGTCCAGCAAATTGCTGAGTCGTTGATGGGTGAGGGGAACGTCCAGGTCCCCGGTTCTGCACAGATAGCACTCCGGTTCCCAGGTCCGTTGAACACCGATCCGAACGAACCGCGTGGACATCTTGATGGCTTAGGGAGTGGCACGAACGGCATGGAAAAAGGTGTATATCGACGCGGGTTTACTGCGCTCGCTGTCATCTATCTTGCCGATGTACCAGAGCCGTACAGCGGAAACTTCACCGTCTGGCCAAAATCACATAGTTTCTTTGCGGATTATTTCAAAAAGGAAGGACATGAGGTATTGGCAAACGGTATGCCGAGGCCTGAGTTACCTGAGGGCCCACACCAAATCGTTGGTAAAGCTGGGGATGTTGTACTGACACATCACCAGATCGTTCACTCTGCGGCACCGAACGCTGCGGCTGATGTCCGATACGCCGCAATTTTCCGTTTACGCCACGTAGACTGCGCAGATAACGGTTACGATGCCTATACGGATATATGGAAAGAGTGGCCGGGCATTCAAGAGGTAATCACGCCAGCGGAAGCCTAAGACTTCAATAGCAACGAAAATGGACGGGGGCACATACTGTGCCTACCCGTCCATTTCGCTTTAATCGGTCTGCTTTATGTTTCCCCAAGTCGTGGTGAGTTTGTCCGTCGGTTCAATAGCAAACGGGTTTTCGCGCCCCTCGGCAAGACGCTCAATTTCTTTCTCTGTCAGTGCCCTGTGAAACAACATGAACTCATCCATCAGACCATTGAACGCCCAATTGGGTCCTACGCCTAAGTTTTGCTGTAATTTTTTTCTATCTGTGTTATTATTTCTTCAGTAAAATAGTTTGTATGATGCACCAGTTACACAGGACTTACGTGCTCCCACTCCAGATGCCCGTTCCCAGTAACGGGTAGAATGGCTTCAGCTTCGGTTTGTAACCCCGTTATTAAAGGATTGCTGTAAGTTCTCAGAAAAATAAATAAACCTTAGCGTATAGGAGAAAAGATTGATGTTCCATAAGATAATCTCTATTTTCATACTGAGTATCGGTATAGTGTGTGTCGTTGTTCTACCGATTACTGCACAGTTTCCAACAGATGGTGTCGTCGGTTACTGGTCATTTGACGAAGGCACTATTGTCGGTGGAAAGGTAGAGGACTTACTCGGCAATAATGATGGTGAACTTGATGGCAACCCGAAGGTAGTTGCCGGTAAAGTCGGAAACGCACTTGAATTCAACGGTGAGAATTCTGTTCATATTCCCGGTACGGATACGTTAGATTTCAACGGTGCGGATGAACTGAGTGTCGTCGCTTGGGTTAACCCTGACAGTGATAAACCCGTCGTCGGTGTAATACCAGATACGTGCTGCGGTACGATTGTCGGTCAACGCGATGCGAACGGATGGGTCATGCGCTTTGATGGCAGAAACCCGGGTAAAGAGATGCTCCTCATCGTACAACCCGGGTGGCAGGGACACACCACACTTGGTGTACCGCCGTTCCCTAAAAATACATGGCACCACATGGTCGGTGTCGTTAATAAAGACGAACTGCTACTCTATATCGACGGAAAACTGGAGAGTGAATTCGGATATAATGGACCTATACAGACACAAAGTACAGAAACCGAGATCGGTAACGCGAAAGCAGATGGCGGTTTCGTCGGTATAATCGACGAAGTCTTGATTTACAACCGAGCCGTCTCCGCGAATGAGGCAAAACAACTCTTCGAGGCAAGGGGACTACCGGTTCAACCTGCTGGTAAACTCGCGCTCCGTTGGGGACAGCTTAAAGCCGCTCCGTAGCTACTATCACGAATACCCGCCGACACCCAATAGCATCCGTTCTTCAAGGTCTGCTGCTTTGAGATAGTCTCGAGTTAACCCGTCTTCAGGTTGCGGACCACCGTGCGGTGACTTCCGTAACCACGTCGGCGTATAACTTAAAATCAACATCCGTCGTTTGGCTTTTAGCGTCGGCAGCCCGCGATGCCAGAGATTACCGTGGATGAGCACGGCACCACCGGCTTTTACCTGCAACTCAGTTTCGTCTTCTACCGGTCCGTGAGTATTTGGAGTTGCCTTGTCTAACCAGTTATGCGACCCGGGGACAACAGCGACTGCACCGGTGTCTTCGTTCAAATCGTCGAGATAGATGAGACAGTCCATGCAGTGCGGACGTGAAAACCACGGCGGTAAAGGTTTAGAAACCACGCGCAGATGTTGGTGCCACGGTGTTTGATGTTCCCGATCATCGCCGGGATAGGTGATGCGAGCACTTAAACCGCGGAGCCGTACAAGCGGACCCATCATCGCACGCGCGATTGACAGTGTCGGTTGAAATCTCAGGAGCTCAAGAAACACTTCATCTTTGTCCATAAGATGACGAGGAATGAAACCCCAACCTTTTTTACCGGCAATGGCACTGTCCCGTTTTTCCCATTCCCGTTCTTCTAAGCGATCAAGGGCATCTCTCAATTTTTCGAGTGCCTCGCCTTGAAAGAGCCCTTCCCGAACGAGATAACCGGTCTCGGCAAACGTTTGCAACTCTTCGGAAGTGGCATGCACTTCGATTTCCCAGAGTTGTCCTGTCTCTCCGTCTGGATTGTGCTGGTTCAGCACTTCATACTGAAGTTTATGGCCTTCCATATCTCCCTCAATTCGTTGTTAGATAGTAGGCATGACATTCCCACCACATACAGGGATATACACACCTGTGATATAACTGGCGAGATCCGATGCAAGAAATAACACCGTATTCGCAATTTCTTGGGCGGTACCTCGACGTTGCATCGGCACTTTACGCCAATAATGCGCATCTGATGGGCTGTCAGCACTTTTTTCGCTGATAGTCCACCCCGGCGCAACTTGGTTGACGGTAACCCCGTGTTCACCGACCTCTTTGGCGAGCACCCGCAAAACACCGTCCATCCCGCGTTTACCAGATGTATAGGCACTCTGATTCGCGAAGTTTTGCATCGAGCACTCCGTATTAATACCGATGACGCGGCCCCAACCCGCTTCAACCATCGCAGGAACAAACGCTTGCGCCATATACACGTTGTGCAAAACGCAAGATTGGAACTGACTCTCATAGTCTTCAGGCGACTGCTCTAAAACGGATGTCCAACTATACTGAATGACAGCATTGTTAACAATAATGTTCGCTGCACCGAGTTTTTCAGAGACAGTATCACGCATCCTGTTTATCGAGTCTTGATCCGTAACATCCGCTTGTACAGTGATTGCTCGGACACCTTTCGCGGTGATTTCATCTTCAAGACGTTGTGCACTCTCCGCGTCTCGGTAGTAGCAAATTGCGATGTCTGCCCCTGCTTCTGCTAAGGTCCTGACCATGACGCGTCCAAGCGCACCCGAACCCCCTGTAATTACGGCTATTTTCTTGCTCAAGTCAATTGGAATCATGTTAACCTCTCTGTTGCTATCTCGCTAAGAAATCACCCGGGATACGAGACATCGGGTAATTGCCATCTGCGTCGCGATTGGCAATCGGTTCAGGGATTTCGCGGTCCCAGTAGTCCGGTACAGTATTAGGGCGGTTATGCCATGCCAAAATCAGTGTACGCCGAACATCCGTCAGGTTGTCATGCGCAGCGTGTAGAAGTCGAGCATCTGCCATAACCAACGAACCCGCTTCTGCACAGATGTCTACCTGATCCGGATGATCACTGAACATGATGGGGTGATCCTTATCAATAAACCGTGCACCTTGTTCATGTGCCGGCACCAATATATCGTGAAAATCAATGCGCTTCCGATGCGTCCCCGGAATAACCTTCAGACAACCATTTTCGCGAGTCGTATCGGTGAGATAATAGTTGAGGAAGATCGTCTGGGGCCACGGCGCGCAGCTCAACGGATCGTTCCAACGCATCCAATCCTGATGCCAATAGAGTGGGGGACCCCCAGGCTCCTTCGTCAGAATAATGATCCCACCAGATGCTTGAAAATCTCCGAAGCCAAGTTGTTCGAGTGCCTCGCGTGAGGGCTGCCATTCCAAGAGTCTTTTGATATACGGATTGTCGTTACCGTGGACGTTGACGTGCTGACCTTGATAGACGACATCGTCGGGTTCCACATGTCCTGCGATAAGCCGTTCCGATTCGTCTCGGAGTTCCTGCAAGAACTCGTCGGTTAAAACATCGTCAACCATGCAGAACCCGTCTTCAATCATCTGTTCCCGTTTCTGTATCGCGACTTCAGGTGTCATCGCTTACTCCTTTGCACATAGAAAGTTGTTCTCGTTCAGTAGCCTGCTGTATACAAGTTTCTGCTATTCTATACCAAGTCGTACAAGAAAACAACAAATTTTTGCCCTTTTACATTGCTGAAATGTCTAACCTCTGCAGTTAACAGGCCGCCATGAAACACAAATCTAACGCATCAAAGCGTCTCTCAACTGAAAACTATCTGTCTTGACCTGTTTCGGACGTTGTGTTATACTTAGTAAGAAGTAGGAGGGAGATAGATGATTACCCGAGAAGACATACAAGCAACCTGTGACGATATTGTCCGTGAATTTTCGCCACTGCAGGTTATTCTGTTCGGTTCGTATGCTTATGGCACGCCGACAGGAGACTCAGATGTTGATTTGTTGGTCGTCATGGACGTTCCTGAATCCGAGACAAGTCGCCAAGCTGGGGAAATTCTCCAACGCATCCCGCGCCGTTTCAGAATGGATTTGCTTGTGCGTTCACCCGAAGAAATCGCCTATCGTACTTCTCACAACGACTGGTTTCTGCGCGAAATCACTGAAAAAGGAGAAACGCTTCATGGATGTGCTGGCATTTGCAAGAGATCTGTGGAAAAGAAGAAATCCGGCATGAATCCACTGACACTTGAGTGGGTACAGAGGGCAGAGAGTGATTATGCATCGGTACAGCACTTGCATCAAGGACAGAGGTCTATGTACGATATTATCTGCTTCCTGAGTCAGCAGTGCATAGAAAAATACCTGAAGGCGTGGCTCCAAGAAAAAAATGTGCCCTTTACAAAGACGCACGATTTAGAGAGGTTACTCGGTTTGATTGTGACAAGTATCCCTGATTGGCATGTTTGGCAGGCTGATTTTTCAGTGTTCCCCGAGGATGCAATCGACTTCCTCTATCCAGGAAAATATGCAACTGCTAAAGAGGCCTTGCAAGCAATACATACCTGCACCGAGGTGCGTCAAGCGATTCGATCCGAACTAAAACTTCCTCAAAACCCACCAGAAAGGCAGGGTTAGGATATGACCGCAACAACAGTAAACATCCCAAAACTGGAAATTTCCGAACAAGAACGTACTGATGGCAAACCTACACCGGAGAGCATTGATGCCGGTGTGCGTCTCCTACGCGAAGCAGGGTTAGTGGTCATCGAAAGCGTCCTCCCACGCGATTGGATAGCAGAACTCAACATCGCCATGGAAAATGTCCTTCAGAACGAAGAGGAGAGCCAGAACAGCGAAAATCCGATGCTCAAAATGCCGTTCATGGATCCGCGTATCATTGATAACCCCTTCGCAATGCCGATTCTAAAAGCAGCGATGGGGGAAAAAATCTTCGCGTATCTGCCTTACGGATGCAACAGCACACGCCCTGGAAACGAAACGCAATGGATTCACCGAGACTCAGGGCAACTTTTCCCTGAACTACCGTTCGCGCTCCCTGTTACGACAATCGTCGTTAACATTCCGCTCGTGGACTTTACAATCGAAAACGGTGCAACAGAGGTGTGGCCCGGTTCACACCTTATCGTCGATGACGAAGCCGTCCGCAATACGCCATACAACGTTTGCGAAGAGGATCGCGCCGCAAATTATCCCTCATTCCAGTTGGTGATGCCCGCGGGTTCTGTCGTTGTACGTGATATGCGGTGCTGGCATCGGGCAATGCCGAATCGGACAGAATCCACAGTTCGACACATGCTCGCACTCGTCTATTTCCGACGACTACATCACTCGCCAGATGCACCCGGAATCTTCGGCACACGGGTCCCAGAAGATATATGGAATAATATGTCTGAAGAAGCGCAAGAAGTATATCGGTTCCAAGCACACGATTAAGACCTATAACGAGGAAAAATATGAAACGTACACTCCTAATACATCCAGAGATGCCTGAACTGGATAGAGAACACGGGTTCTCGAATATCAATGGTCCTTCACTCGTTCGCGTACCGGAATGGGTAGAGAAACCGTTGGGTAAATACTATCTCTACTTCGCACACCACCGAGGGGCTTATATCCGTATGGCGTTTGCCGATGCGATTGAAGGCCCTTATACGATCTATCGTCCCGGTGTCCTGCATCGTGACAACACAGTGTTCCGAGCGGGAGATCACATCGCTTCACCGGATGTACATATAGATGAAGAGAACCGTCGTTTCTTTATGTATTTTCATGGGAGTTATCAGGGGCAGTCAACCTGTTGGGCGACCGCTACGGATGGCCTAAACTATACCGCCTCGGAGACACGGAATAGGCAGATGGGTCCCTATTTTCGTGTTTTCTGGTGGAACGGTTACCCGTATGCAACGAATCACGGTTGGATCAGTCGTGGGCAAACCCCAGAATGGACAGCGGACTTTGTTCAGCGGGACACGCCGCTCTTTCCACGTAAATCAGAAAAAGCACGTGCCGGTGCACCACGCCACACGGCAAACCTTCTTGAAGGTGATACCTTGACCGTCTACTATTCACTTTATGCGGATAGGCCAGAGCGTATCCGAAAAAGCACCGTGCAATTAACAGAGGATTGGAACGATTGGCAGCCGTCTGAACCGATAGAGGTCATCGCACCGAAATACGATTTTGAAGGTGTGGATTTGCCGATTAGACCGTCAACAGGCGGATTAGATCGCGAGCGAGTACACGAACTTCGGGACCCAGCGATCTATTGTGAGGATGGGGAGAAGTGGCTACTCTACTCTGTCGCGGGTGAACAAGGAATTGCAGTTATGCAGATAGCATAGCGGTTGCTCCTACATTGACTTGATGCATTTGTCTTGAGACGTTATTGACGTTTCTCTATGAGTCTTCCGACGAAAAAGACTAAAATGCCGAGTGTTAGAAAACCCATCTCGACACCCATGGCTTTCGATTCACTATAATCAAAAGGATTGACACAACCCAGGTAGAGTCCTGCACCTAAACAGGCTATCCCCATCAGTTCCAGCGTTTTTCCGATATAATACACCGATTCTCCAATACTGTGGAACTGTAGGGCGAGTTTTTACATGCTTTGCCCTACAGCAACCGATTAGTAGAGGCTTTTAATGCGTCCCCACTGAATTAACTTTTGTTGTTTATTCGGTTCAATTCTCGCAGTGAAAACGAGGTCAGCAATAAACTCGTTTTCCGCTGTGTAACCATCTGGTGCCCAAGCGATTTTGTGCTGCTGTTGTCCCTCATCAACATCGTTATAGGCGATCGAAAATCCGACAGTCTCGCCTTTTTTAGCGATGTCGTCAAGTCGGAAACTGAGTTCACACGTTTGTCCGTTGTTTCCCCATTCGACCCGTGTTAGCGGATAGTTTAGCACTCTCGACTCGTTCCGAATCGGGATTTCAAAGCGGTAAAAATCATCTTTCCGTCCGGAATGGTGCGGATCCAGATAGATGATCAGATGGTCTTGGAGCAGGAGTTTTGTTTGGTCTGTTTCAAGTTGATCATCAGTTAGTTTTATTGCAATATACAGGAAACCGTTGCGCCAAACCGCCGCGAAAGAGCCTGTAAAATCGCTCGATTCAGCCCAACGTCGCCCCGTTACTATATCTTGTTCCAACTTTCCAGGGATTGCTGTCTCCCAAACGAGGTCATCAAGATAGCCGTCAACGATAGGCGCGACGGACGCGAGTTCCGCATTATATTGAAAATTTTGAAGATTTTCACCTGTAACATGCCCTAATGCATAGGGGGTCGCCATAAGTAGCAAACTAATTATTGTTATTATTTGTCTGTTAAGGCACATGAATTCCTCCTTTTTCTACACCTATTCCTGAAGAGGCGCGCCGGAGTCTCTTGATCTTATTCTCCTTATCAGTGGTCTAAGGGCAGACAAGTATGTAACGTTATCAAAAATTTTGTTGTTTCTATCCATAATTACTTCACTTTATAAAGTATACATTAAAACCGATTCTTTTATCCACTTAAAATTAGCAATTTCGAGTTTAAGGCTTGCAAGAAAGCCTTTTTTAAAAAATCAGTTGAAATTATGAAAAAAATTTGTTATACTTTTAAACAGGTTTTGAAATTGCATGTTTGGTCTGAGCGCAGATCTTAATAGAGAGGCAATTGGTTGTGAATAAAAGTACAAGAAGTATGGTGATATGGTGGGTAGTTATCGCGGGTATTGTTGTACTCGGTATCTACCAACTATTCAACCGCAGAGACCCAGTGCATCAACTGGCAACCTCTGACTTTCATAAATATATAACGAGCGATCCAACGGTCTTTGACGGACTCCTAACGTTAGATGAGGAATGGATTGAAGGGCGATTTCACGAGAATGCCATCCGTAATGTTGAAGCCGAAATTTTGCAGAACGTACCACGTCAGGAATGGGAAACACATTTTCCACCGAATTGGAAAGGTGAATTTAGAGCAAGCCGGGACCCAATTGACGACTATAACATTCAAGAGAAACTTGATGCAGCTTATCCGCATTATAATGTTAAGCCGCCATCTAAATTTCCACAAGGTTTGCTCATCTTCGGGACAACGATCGTCCCACTTCTGATCTTCTTAGGCTTAATGATCTTCCTGTCTCGTCAGATGCAGGGCAGCGGCAATAGAGCACTCTCTTTCGGAAAAAGCCGAGCAAGACTCCATTCCGAGACGCAAACGAAAATAACGTTTGAAGATGTCGCAGGTGTTGATGAAGCGAAAGAGGCACTTGAAGAAGTTATCCAATTTCTGAAGACACCGAAAAAATTTGAGCGACTCGGCGGGAGAATACCGAAGGGCGTACTGCTCATGGGGCCCCCGGGAACCGGTAAGACGATGCTCGCAAAAGCCGTCGCCGGTGAAGCAGATGTCCCGTTCTATAGTATCAGCGGCTCCGATTTCGTCGAGATGTTCGTCGGTGTCGGCGCATCACGTGTACGCGACCTATTTGAACTCGGGAAAAAGAACGCACCTTGTATCATCTTTATCGACGAATTAGATGCCGTCGGTCGACATCGCGGCGCTGGTATAGGCGGTGGACATGATGAACGGGAACAAACCTTAAACCAACTTCTTGTTGAAATGCAAGGGTTTGAAGATGTCCCCGGTGTGATTCTCATCGCAGCAACAAATCGACCCGATGTTTTAGACCCCGCACTCCTTAGACCGGGACGGTTTGACCGACAGATCGTCGTCGATCTACCAGATGTTCGCGGAAGGGAAGCGATCCTCAAAGTACACACAAAGTCACCCTATAAACTCGCCGAAAATGTTGATTTAGAAATCTTGGCGAAGGCAACTCCCGGATTCTCCGGGGCAGATCTCGAAAATATGACCAACGAAGCTGCACTCCTTGCCGCAAGATCCGAAAAACCAGAAATCGACATGATGTGCTTTGATGAAGCAAAGGACCGCGTGATTATGGGACCCGAACGACGGAGTCTCGTTATTAGTGACGAAGAGAGACGAATCACCGCCTATCATGAAGCTGGACACGCACTCATGTTACACTTCGTACCAGAGAGCGACCCGAATTATAAATGCACGATTGTGCCACGCGGCAGAGCACTCGGTGTCACCGCAATGCTACCGCTTGAAGAACGCCATAACATGAGTAAAAAACGGCTGCTGGCTCATATTATTTTCGCACTTGGCGGGCGCGTCGCCGAAGAAATTATCTTTGGTGAACAGACAACCGGCGCACAAAACGATTTTGAGCAAGCGACAAGCCTTGCACGCCGTATGGTCACACAGTGGGGAATGAGCCACCTCGGACCCCTCACTTTCGGCAGACGGGACGAGCAGGTTTTCCTCGGCAAGGAATTGGGCGTCCATCAAGATTATAGTGAAGAGACCGCAATCGCAATTGATAAGGCGGTTCACGACATCGTTATGGATTGCTACAAAAAGGCACGTAATATTTTGGAGACGAATCTTGAAGGATTAAAGTTGTTAGCCGATGCGTTGTTAGAGCGGGAAACGCTTGTTACAGAAGAAATCGATGAGATACTCGGACCCCGACCAAAACTGCCTTCAAGGCCAATTGTATGAACTGCCGTGGCAAAACACTCACGTTAGGTGAACGCACACATGTCATGGGGATATTGAACGTTACACCGGATTCCTTCTCCGATGGCGGTAAATATCTTGATGTTCAACAAGCACTGGATCACGCAAAGTTGATGGTAGCAGAAGGCGCGACGCTCCTTGATATAGGCGGTGAGTCATCACGTCCCGGTGCAGCACCAGTATCAATGACTGAGGAATTGGATAGGGTACTGCCTGTTATCTGTGCTGTTACTGACGCACTTGATGTCATGATCTCCATTGATACGTCTAAAGCGGAAGTCGCTCGGAAAGCGTTGGGCGCCGGCGCGCATATTGTCAACGACATCACTGCATTACGTGGTGATACCAATATGATCTCTGTTGTCGCTGAAATGGATGCCGGACTTATCCTGATGCACATGAAAGGCACACCGCGCACCATGCAAAAGGCTCCGCAATATGAGGACGTCGTGCGCGATGTTCGCGCAGCACTCACTGAAAGCGTCCAATGTGCTGAAGCACACGGCATCGCTGCTGAACGGATTATCATTGACCCAGGCATCGGATTTGGTAAAACAACGGAACATAATATTGAACTCTTAAAACGCCTTTCGGAATTCCGAGCATTGAACAAACCACTGCTCATCGGTACCTCGCGTAAGTCGTTTATCGGGAATATTTTAAATCTCCCGATAAACGAGCGCACTGAAGGGACTGTCGCAACTGTATGCTGCGCAATCGCACACGGTGTAGACATTGTCCGCGTTCACGATGTCAAGCCGAATGTCCGGGCTGCTCTGATGACCGACGCACTTTATAGATAAATCGATGCACCAAGAAAAAATATACGGAATCGGTATTGATATTGTTGAAGTTAAACGGATTCAGGAAGCGTCGCGTCGATGGGGCGCACGATTTGAGCAGCGAATCTACACACATCAGGAACTCACATATTGTGGGGACGCACCTTCTCGATACTGGCGGCTTGCCGCCCGTTTTGCTGCTAAAGAAGCAACACTGAAGGCACTCGGAACCGGACTCATCACCGGTATGCGGTGGAAAGATGTAGAAGTTCAAACGGATGTATCCGGAAAACCCGAAATCGTACTATATGGTGAGGTACGCCGTTGTGCTGACGAACGCAATATCAGTTCCGTGTTCGTCTCAATGTCACATACAAATGTGCATGCTATCGCACAGGTGACCCTCTGCACTTGTATAAGTTGAACCATAATTTTCACCCGACTTCCGTAGCTTTTAAAAAAGCAACGTGTCGCCGGTATCTTTCTCCCTGAGGTAATAAGGTGAAATACGTCCATAACTGTGTTGTAACCGCGCTATTTTATCTCTGCGTGTTCTATTTTTTTATTTTCTGTAACGCAGTTTCAGCAGACAATACAACCGCTGCAGCGGATGGGTTTCTTAAACAACTGATCGGAGCTGAACATTACGGAATGGGCGGCAGCTTTGTGAGTACGAGCCGCGGGGCAAACGCTGTCAGTAGCAATCCCGCTGGAATCGCCGCTACAAAGATGAACCAATTTGCTATCCACGCAACCCGATTTCCGCGGACAATCACACTGTTGTCTAAACAGAACCTCAACGCAAATTATAAAGACTATGCCCAGTACGAACAACGCGCTTACGGCATTGAAACACTAAACTGCGCGTTCCCAATAGGACGGTTCGGTACCCTCGGAATCGCACTCTCCTTTCTACAAGAAGGACGTTTTCGACGCGTTAACCATCTCGGAAAAGCTCTTAACAGCTTTCCTGAGAATAACATTGCGCTCGGGTTCAGTTATGGATTGCATATATTAGAAAACACGCTTATTGGCATCGATACAAAGTGGCTACGTTCTAAGGTGACGGATACAGATGGCGGGGCGCATTTGGGACACGGTTACGCTTACAATATCGGCGTTATTCAACAAGTGAGTGATGCTATTCACGTCGGTGTCGTCGCGAGAAACCTGAGTAACGGACTCTCCTTTTCGGATGCCGCTATCCCTAATATGATAACGCAGACAATTGCCGCAGGGGTCGCCTATCGGCGTGAAATATCCGATGCCACTTTACGGATCGGTTTTGATGTACATCCACCGTTCCAAGACGGTATCCGCACAAATATCGGTACTGAGATCTGGTACCGTCACCGAATCGGTGCCAGAATCGGTTACCTCCGACACACCGAAATGCGCTACGCTCCCGTGTTGTTTTTGGAAGACACTGCGTTTGAAGCGGAAGAACGTCTCTGGAAGGCTGAAGGTTTCTGCTTTGGACTCGGTTTCCGATTTGGGGGTATAACATTTGACGCTGCGTACACACCGCAGTTCATACCCACCACAACGACTGAAGAACGTATCAATACCGTCCAAGGCGAAAACATCTATACCTTCTCAATTGGGCAAAACTTCTAAAAGTAGGACTACGCTAAAGAGGCTGAATTGTGGTACATCTTGACCAATACAAAACGGTGGCGGGGACGGCTCTCTCACATCACGTTGTAAAGAAATCTCGCTTTTTTGGAGAGGCGACATTTGTCCGGACACAGACTTCAGTGAAAAAAATTCTCGCCGAAGTCAAAGAACGGAATCCACGCGCCTCCCACTACTGTTACGCTTACAGTATCGGTAGCGGCAGCACGCGACGTGAATACGCAACAGATGCAGGAGAACCTACGCATTCAGCAGGACCCCCTATCCTTTCCGCTATTCGTGCTTACGATCTATCTAATGTTCTTTGTGTTGTTGCACGATATTATGGCGGTATCAACCTCGGTGTCGGCGGATTAATTCGCGCTTACGGACAATGCGCGAGAGACTGCCTCAGCAATGCAACAATTGAAACAAGGACTTTTTATGAAAAATTGCGCCTAAGCGTCGATTACACAGATATCGGAAATGTTGTTAACCTTTGCAAACGTTTGGGTGGGAAGGTCGTCAATATTAAATACGACCCGGATCCTGTTGTGGAGATGCAGATCCGACGGAGTACGCTCGACACCTTCCACTCACAACTTCAAGGCTATGGAATCCTAACTTGACCGAATTCTATCGTGTTTTATGGAGGATATTCGTGGTGAAAAATTGGGAAATAAAATATACGATAACACACGAATGGATTGAAATTCTCGACTTAGATTCAGGGGAATGTAGCATCGGAATCACCGAACGGATTCAGGATGTCTATGGCGACATCGTTTTTGTCGATTTACCGCAGCTTGATGAATACGAACAAGGAGAGATCATCGGACGTATTGAGACATCGGATGGGCAGAACCACTACATCTACGCGCCTATAAGCGGTGAAGTTTATGAAATCAATACTGCTCTCGAAGATGACATTGAACTTCTTAACCGTTTTCCGGAGGGTGATGGGTGGATTTGTAAATTTTACATGGAAAATCCGAGCGAGATAGATTCGCTCCTCAGCCTACGCGAATACGAAGCACATGAGGAAGACGAACTTAACGAAGAAGAATACTTACCAGAAACTGACTTTTATGAGAATATTGAGGATTATTGATACACCTTGGGCAACACCCTTTGCAGGCGAATTGTAACCCCGCCTCAACACCTAATTTATGAATTCTCGATAATAATACACTACGCTTCAATGACAGAAGCGATGAAGATACGCCTCACGATGCTCAGTTTCGGGACCGGGATGACAGTCTCTATCTGGTAACCCAAATCATTTAACGGTTTAGTGAGATCACGGAGGTCTATGAGTGCTACTTTTCGCGCACACGTCCGTAAATTCGCTAAAATCTCTATGTCTTGTAATTCATCTTTGTTAAGGTTGATGCCGTAAGGCAGGTCTGTAGCAACTGCGTCAAACGCTCCGCTAACCTGTCTCGCATCACCTAACGCTACATCTGCTGTAAGTCCGAAGTGCTGTAGATTTTTCGTCGTTGCCCCCACCATTCGCGGATTGTTATCGTAACCAACGACTCGGATGCCGCGATGTGCTGCCGACATCACGATTGTCCCTGTTCCACAGCACGGATCGAGGAGGCGGTCACCCGGACGCGCCATTAGATTGACGAGTACACGCGCCAGTCGCGACGGCAGAGAACTTGAAGTCATGTATGGACGCTGGTCGTGGGCAAGCCAGATATTATCGGATTCGGAGAGAAGCCGTCCAAACCAGATCCGTTCAGTCGTGACAACCGCTAAAAAGGTAACCTTGGGATGGCTAAGGTTCGCGCTGCCACCAACAGCACTGCCGATATCCCGTGCAAGTTCCATAGAATTGACCTTTAAACTGCGCGGCTTTTTCACGACAGACACCCGAAAGTCGTCGGCGTGCAAACCGGCGGAACGGATATCCGCACAGAGTTCGGTGAGGTTTGACGCTTCAAAAAGGAGTTCACTGCAGCTTTTCAGATACGCACTGCATCGCACGTCAACACACTGTTCTGAAAGCGTGATCCCGTGCATATTCGGGGCAGACCCGGTCAGTGTAATACTCTCGGCACTGACCAATTCGTCAAGACGATCTGGTACTGCCGTCAGATACAAGTATGTAGGTTTTGCTTGCAACGCCATCAATTGATTTGTCTCCAATACCTGTCTAAATTGAGTGAGAACCCTGTTCAAATAACGCATTATAACACTATCAGAACAAAACTGCAATCAGATAAAAAAGGAATGTTATGGCACAGACAGAAAAAATAAGGATTGGACACAGCCCGGACTCCGATGACGCGTTTATGTTTTACGCACTCGCTAAAGGGCTGATTCCGACCGAACCGTTTGACATTGTTCATGTGATTGAAGATATTGAGACTTTAAACCAGCGAGCACTCGCAGCAGAACTTGAGGTCACAGCGATCTCGGTTCACGCTTACGCGTACGTCGCGAAAGATTACGCACTCATGCCTTGTGGCGCGAGTATCGGTGACCGTTATGGACCCCTTGTCGTTTCAAAAGCACCAATTGAGAACCTTGAGGGTAAGCGAATTGCTATTCCCGGCAAAATGACAACCGCTTATCTTACACTCAGTCTCTTGCAACCGAATTTTGAAGCAGAAACCCGTCCGTTTGACAAAATATTGGACGCTGTCCAACAAGACGAGGTGGACGCTGGGCTCATTATTCACGAAGGACAATTAACATACGCCCGCGAAGGACTTCACAAAGTCATTGATTTGGGTGAATGGTGGTACGAGGAGACTGGACTCCCGCTGCCACTCGGAGCCAACGTCATTCGCCGCAACCTCGGTTCCGAGAAAATACGCAAGATAACCGCACTCCTGAAGCAGAGCATCCAATATTCACTCGACCATCGCTCACGCGGATTAGAATACGCGATGACCTACGCTCGCGATATGGAGACTGCACTCGCGGATAAATTTGTCGGAATGTACGTCAATGACTATACACTCGATTATGGAGATAAAGGGAGAGCAGGTGTCCAAGAATTGCTCCGTCGTGGCAACGAGGCAGGCATAATCCCACACCGCGTTGATGCCGATTTCGTTACGCTCGAATAGTCCGTTGCCCCTGTTCTCATAAACCGAGGTGCTATGTTTCTCTTTGAGGGCGGAAACTATGGATACGAAACGCCGTAGATTTTTCCATTTAGAAGACGCTGACGGCAAGAAACTCGCAAACGGGATCCTATACGATGAGGGAAACGTACAAGTGTTGTGGCGAATAGATCGCGGTTATACAGCAGAACAGTATGCCTCCGTTAGCCTTGTATTAGACTTGATACCGGGGATTACGGTGTTACGACTTGAAGATACCACCGAGTGTCAGCAGAGAACGGAGGCATAGAAACAGCAGCTGGATAGTGTCGCGCGTCAAATGAAAGTCGCAACGTTTCTAACGGAGCCTCCGATCTCCTAATTTGATAATTTCTCCGCTTTCCTGAGCGATATACATATAGCCGAGACCGTCTAATGCGACACCCTCTTGTTCGTTACCGGGCAACAAGTATCTACTTAAAATGGTGCCTTGTCGATTCATCTCGACGAAAAGGTTTGTAGTATCGCTGATCAAAATCAAGATATCGTCTTGTGTGTCGTAGACGAGTCCCGAAATGTCAATAAAATCCATTCTGTAAGCGTTAATAATAGTGCCTTCTGCTTTCCGATCTGTGGCACTACGCAGCGGCACAACGACTTCACAGACAACTGACGGTTCATCGTTCTCTTTCAGACTGAAGGATTGGTTTCCGACCCAAAAAGTCCCACCTTCAGGATGTGATGCATCTGGTACAAAAGTGATCGCCTCAACCCCCATACCGCCTTTCTTTAGCAGCTGTTCGCCTTTAAAATCTCTGATGATTTTGAATTCTCTTTGAACCGTGAGTGTTTCTGCGTCAATCTCGATGATCGATTCGTCGTCCTCAATCGCGGTATATAATAAACCTGTCGTCGGATCCACCGTGATTCCTTCGATGTCAAGTTCGTTTATGCCTTTGGCTTGGATACGTGTCCCATCTGGCTTGATCTCATAGACGATGCCAGAGTCATCTCCGATAAAAAGACTCTTCCGGGTTGGGTGATACGTAATGCCGGAGGGTTCCGCGATATGCGCTTTCGTAATATCGCCGATCCAATTATAAGGTAGGTCTATCGGACGAGATTCCGCTGTCTGTTGTATTTTAGACTCCTCCATCCGCACCAAGAAATAGACAAGAATCCCACTGATTCCGATGATTAAAATGACGAGAAGCACTCTTTTGTAGGACATCAGGTTCACCATATTTTATCCTAACGGCTTTCGTTATAAGACGCTATCTGTAATTTATCACACTTGTTTGAATGAATCAAGAAAAAACGAAACCGCTCAATAATGATTGCTTAGTAGAAAATTTTTTCTCTTTTTCTTGACAAACTATCCCGACTGATGCTATTATATTTTAACTTGCATTTTCTGTAAGGGTGTTACGCCAGAGTACGAAGGAGCAGTATATGACGAACATGCCGAGACTCGTCGTTGAAGTCTTTGAACATGTTAATTTTCGTGGACGTAAATTAACACTGATTGAATCGGTGCCGAACACTTCAGACATCGGGGCACAGGATATTATATCTTCGATCAAAATTTACAAAGGTCCAGGGTTCAACGCGTCACCAAACTACAAGGCCATTTTTCATGAGCATGAGAACTATAGAGGACGGCGGTTGGTCCTTGCTCCTGGGTTCTATCCGAATATCCATGACATCCCCTATAACTTCGGGGATGCCATCACAGCTATCAGTTTTAGTCCGTCAGCACACCCGACACCACCGGAGTACGGGGCCGTTCCTGTTATCATTGAAGTGTTTCGAGATATAGACTATAGTGGACAGCGGAGTGTCATTATGCGTGATGTCAGTTCAGTCTTCGAAATCGGCATGAATGACACAATCTCTTCGATTCGCATCCGACGCGGTCCGAGTTTCCCATTCAGTGGATGCCACGTTATCTTCTATGAACACGTAAATTTTGAAGGGCGACGGTTAAACCTTAGTTTGAACTCGCGGGAATTTCAATTAGGACTTCGGAATCTCAGGGCACTGCCGCACTCACAGGCCTTTTCGGACATTATCTCCTCCATCAAGATTGTACCGTTAGGTGTATTCCGAGTTTTGATTGTCATCGGGGATAATATGACAAATGAACCGGCAGCGTTGGAGTCGTTGACAACAATTGAAGGGTTGGAATTCCAATTCACAACTGTGCATGTCAATGACAATCCGGAAAATCGCGGGGATCCTAACAATGCAATCAAACTCTCAAGCATCGCACTCTCAAACTACGACATCATCTGGTTTACGTGGTTTGCTACAGGGCATGATGGCGAATACTTCATTGAGGATGCTGATGAAGCAATTCAGGATTTCGTCCGAAAGGGCGGGATCGTTTGGGCTTCTGCTATGGACAACAACATCGTACCACCTGATGGTGTTCATACAAGTGAACCTCAGTGGAGGGGCGATTGGCTGCCAGTTAACCGACATCCCATTAAAGTCATTAATTCTAACGATGGCAACGTCAGCGTTACCGATGATGGACAGAAAACCGGAATGTTTACCTGGCCCCACAAGATTAATGTAGATACCTTGATAACCGATGATCACTGGGTTACTGACGACCGGAGCTACCGAAAATTGGCTGTCAGAGAGGATAACGGCGATGCTGTCAGTGTGCAACTCCAATGGGGTGAAGGGTATTATGTCGCTTTTGCTGTCGATACCCGAGACCCACATCGCACCACGATAGCAAAACCGCTCATTGAGAATGCACTCTGTTACTTAGCTAACCTCGCATGGCAGACCTCCCCACGTCAACCGCTCAAGGGGCGATATCGGACGCACCTCAGCGATGAAGAGATCTTCCGATAAAAAATTTAAGGTACATCAAATACATACGCCGTGCCTCCAGATTATAGCCTATAGGAGAATTGAATGCGTTTCATTGCTGTTATCGTCTTTTTAATTGTTGTAGCAGTCGCCGTTGGGTGGTTCGTCTACCAAAACCTCGACGGTTTTGGACAGACCGGGGTAATGCGATGGTTAACGGGCTTTCTCGTTGTATTATTCGCTCTTTTAGCAGCGACTTGTGGTGCAATCATCCGTTATAGGATACCGAAAGCCGATGTCGCACTCGTCCGAACCGGTGGTTCAAGAGAGAAAATTAATATCACCAAAGGCCTCTGGGTTAACACTATCATCCATGAGATCAAAGAGATCTCTCTCAATACCATGCGGATTGAGGTCATTCGAGAGGGACAAGAGGCTTTAATTACTTACGACTTTAACCGCGCTGACGTTGAAGTCGTCTTCTATCTTAAAGTGGAACCTGACGAAGATGATGTCCTACGGGCTGCACAAGCACTCGGTGATAAATCGATGACACCCGAGACTGTACGCGAACTCATTGAACCTAAACTTGAAGGCGCATTGCGGAGTGTAGCTGCCGAAAGTGAAATCCAAGACCTTCTCCAGAAACGCCAAGAATTTGCTGATAAAGTCCAAGAGGCTTGTGGCGAAGATTTAGAAACACAAAACGGATTAACGCTTGAAACCGTCTCAATTATACGAGTAGACCAGACACCCGTTGAAACACTTGACGCAGAAAACCGATTTGATGCTGTCGGTATTCGGGAAATTACTGAAATTACGGCTGATCAAGAGCGCGAAAAAGTGAACATCGTACAGCAGAAAGAGGTCGCTATCGTTCAGATTGAGGTCAATGCTCGTATTGAGAAACTCGCAGCTGAACAGGAACAGGCGTGGGCAGAATCTGACCAGCAGAAAAATATCGCAATCTATGCCGCTGAACGAGAAGCGGAAACCCTCAAATTCCAGTACGAAATGGAACAGAGTGTGCAAGAGCGCGAATACGAAATGAAGCAGGAAGTCGAACGCGCACGTATCGCACAAGAACAGGTCGTCCAAGAACGTGAAATCGAGATGGTGCGAGATGTGGAAGTCGCTCGCGTCCAACAGGAGCAGGTCGTTCAAGAACGTGAGATTGAGAAAAACCTTATTGTCGAAACCCAACAGATTGCCCAGTCCAAAGTTGTACAACTCGCCGAAATTGAGCAATTCCTCGTTGTTCAACTTCAGAAGATCGAACAGGAACAGGCAATCGCTGTTCGCGATATAGAAAAGCAGCTCATGGTAGAGAAGGCACAGATCGCACAAGAAGAGGGTGTGTCTCTGCGAGATATTGAACGTGAACTGTTGGTGCAGACGGAACGTTTCGCACAAGAACAACAAGTTCAAGAACGTGAGATTGAGAAGAACCTCGTCGTCGAAACCGCTCAGATTGACCAACTACGACAGGTAGAACTCGCCGAAATCGCTAAGATGTTAACTGTAGAACTCGCACGGATAGGGCAAGAACAGCAGGTCGAGACGCGTGATATAGAAAAGCAGCTCATGGTAGAGAAGGCACAGATCGCACAAGAAGAGGGTGTGTCTTTGCGAGACATTGAACGTGAGTTGTTGGTGCAGACGGAACGTTTCGCGCAAGAGCAACAGGTTCAAGAACGTGAGATTGAGAAGAATCTCGTCGTCGAAACCGCTCAGATTGACCAACTACGACAGGTAGAACTCGCCGAAATCGCTAAGATGTTGTCGGTTGAGCAGTCGCGTATCGGACAGGAATTGCGTGTTGCCCTAACGGATGAAGATCGAAAGATCGATGTCGCGAATAAACAACAAGTTACCGCACTTGCCGAGAAAGAGAAATTAGTTGCCGAAGCCGAACGTATGGGGGCAGAAGTGAATGTGACTGCCACGGAACAGGTGATGGAAGCGGAGTGGCAGCGTGAAGTCGCAGTTATCAGTGCCGAAGCACAGGCACAACCGATCGAACGACTCGCTGACGCAATCCTTGCTGAAGCCCGCGCGAAAGCACAAGGTGAGATGGCAGAATACGAAGCACGAAATGTTGCTGAACAACGTGTCCTTGTCCAAGAGGCGATCTTAGAACTTATTAATGATGCAGATGATATTATTGAACAACTTATGAAACCGGTTGAGAAGATTGATAGCATCAAGATTTTGGATATGGGGAACAACGACGGACAAGGCGGTATTAATCGAAGCACTATGGGAAGGCTGGCAAATGCTCTGCTTGATACGGGTGCCATTTCTCCGATGCTTAAGGAACTTTTCAACTTCGCCGATGTAGATGCCCAACAGGTTACAGACAAGATCGCTGAATACTTGGCGGATCTCGTTAATCGCCCGAGTTAATCTGCTGGATTTGCCAACGGCGTGAGTTTTATAGTTTTTTTTCGACACGCGCTTTGTAGGAGAAAACATGAGACGTGAGAGACGGCAAACATCAGTGAGACGGCGCACAAGTCAACGTTGTCGGACATGCCGTTCTAATAACGGGAAACGTATCTGTCCAGCTCTCAACGGTATATTAATCTGCCCGGAATGCTGCCGAGCGAAGCGCGCCAAGATACCTGGCTGTGATGCGAAATGTCGATATTACGCCCCGCTCGTTGTGTCGAGCAGAACCCGCAGAAAATCGTCATCAGATTTTCCGTTCCATCGATGCCTAATCAGTCGTTCTAAAGATACAGGGATGCTGATTGTGGTTGGCACTCGAAAACGTCCAGACGGCAACCTGAAAGCGATGTTTCTATTGCTTGATATGTGGAAAAAAGGCATCCGCGACTGTTTCTTTGACGCGAACCTTTCAGAAAAAGAGTTTGAGCAAGTTTCACAAAGGATAGCGAAGAGTTATAACCTCAGTGAACCTGTTGAACTGCACAACCCTGATGAGCCTGAAGAAGTGGTTCGGATACCGAAAGATACACTTGTTATTGAAGCCGATAATGCTATTCATCTTGATAAAGGCGTGAATATCGTTGACCATGAAGAGGCTTCTCGCGGTAAAGCCGTTGAAGGTGTAAGAGGCGCGCGCGCCACACACGAAATTTACATCCCTAAAACAGGGAGATGGTACCTCTGGGCTCGCGTCTTCTTTGAAAGAGGAAAAGATTCTTATTGGATCGGTGTGGATGACGCATCCCCACACCCATGGGATCGGGAAGGTGGGCCCGGGGCAATAAAGATTTGGTCGGAACCCAATGATACCACAAAGTGGGGACGTTGGCTCTGGGATACCGCACCCAGCGATGCAGAAGGCAACAAACCGGGAAATCGCCCCGCCTTTTTTCACATCAAACGAACTGGCTACTACCGGATCTGGTCTAAAGCGAGAGAATCCGGCTCACGTTTGGATCAGCTACTCCTTACGCGTGCTCGTGATTTCAACGTACAAACCGAGACAGAGGGGAAACCACTGCCACTTAGGTACTCACCGCATCTTTACGAACCTGCCTCCATTAACGAATGCCGAAAACTGATCCGACACGCCACTCAGATTGCAACAGAGGTCGAAACTGAAATACCTTGGGAATTCAAATATTGGATACAAGATATGTGGGGCGATATTACCAAATTCCCCGAAACGGAAGGCTCACTCTATAAATGTCCTAAATGCGGAGCAGACCTGCCTCAGCAAGCAGTTGACCTCATTATACAACATGCGCAGTCCGATGATATTCAGTTCTATATTTTATGTAGGAAGTGCGGCGGTGAATTTGATTAAACGTCTTTCATGCCTGGATTGTGTCTCTCGTTTAATACAGCGACAAACCGTACAGGAATTAACGATTGGATTCTTCGGTTTTCTTGTTTTTTCGACCTTGTCTGTCGCTGCGCCTCCGAATCCATATCTTTTTTTTAATCAAGATCCCGCCACCGGTGAATTCGTACCGAAAGCCCCTCAGAGTAAAACAGAATTTCTTGAGGCACTCGACGGTTGCTGCCTCATCAGAGAACAGGGGGTCCTGCAATCAGACGGTATTGAATATGTCCTTGCCCTGAAAATAGATTTCTCGGACATGCCGGGACGCAGGGAGGGGGCGGCATTTGACAGATATCTATTCGCAACAGAAGGTGTCTCCCTGAAAACCTATTATCTCGAAAATTCTTATGGACAGATGGATATCCAACCCGGTCCAATGGGAGGCGTTGTCCCTGCCGGAAACGAGTGGTTCCGCGCGAAAAAACCGATGACATATTACGGCGAAGGCGTAAGAATCTTGGAACGCTATCGCGAGTTGGTTCGTGAGGCGTGTGCAGCAGCGGACGCAACTGTTGACTTCTCACAATACGACCGAGATAAAGACGGGGTCGTAGACCATATTTTTCTTATCCATGCTGGCAATGACCAAGCATCTACAGGAATTATTGATTACGACATCCAATCTCTGCTCATTCCAAGGGTCAACGCTATTTACGATGGTGTTCGCGTCGATACCGCCGCAGTTGTCGCTGAAGAACCCGATTTTGAGCATCCACACCTCGGTATCTATTTCCACGAATTCTTTCACGACTTCGGCGCACCCGATCTTTACGGGTTTTTCAGAGGACCACACGACCATAAGTGGGGACTTATGGGGGCTTTCGGACCCTATCAAGGTCCGGTAGAATTTGGGGTCGGAAACGGCTTGGAGCCGAGCCATATTATAGGGTATCTCAAATGGGATTTTGACGCAAGACCTCAAAACGGTCGGCTCGGTTGGATTCAACCGGTGCAGATAACGCAAAACCAAAAAATTGATGTCCCGAACTTTGAACTCGGACCCAAAAACAATATACTTTTCAAAATCGATGTCCATCCATCAAGGAAACTGGCTAATGGAGAAACAACGGAATTTTTCCTCATAGAGAACCGGAACAAAGCATCTGGAGCGACCTATGATACCTATTTGCCGGAATCGGGCATCCTGATTTGGCACATTGACGAGACGCATCCCTATCCGATCGGAACTTATGATGCCTCCCAACAAGTTTGGCTTGAGGATCCTACAGACCCAGAACATCTCGGTCTTTATCAACAGGAGGATGCTGACTTTATAGATGTGTTTACGATCACCGATGGTGCGGCTTATTCTTTAGATGATGGACATACCGCCTTTACGCCCGGCACACTACCGAATAGCAACGCAAATGACGGCACTGTTACAGGCATCTCAATCACAAACATCGGCGCGGAGGGTTTAACGATCCCAATTCTCGTTTCGTTCGGTGATACTTACGAACCGAATGATACAATTCTGACGGCGTTTCCTATAGAATATGGCGAAACTTATGAATCCTTCATTTTCGATTCGACAGATGTCCGTGATGTTTATGAATTGAAAGCCGTGCGCGGTATTACCATTTTGGCGACTTTGGCTGACATTCCACCAGAACAAAAATACCGTCTCTCTCTTCATGGTGCAGCTGGCGAAACTTATGCAACTGGCGAAAACGCGACAGAGATCGCAGGATTGAAACTTATTTATCAACCCAATACAACTGAAACACTCTATCTTGTTGTGGAATCGGAAAGTGGGTTCAGTAGTGTTGATTCTTACCAGTTGCGTATAGAGCAACTTCAATCCGTAGATTTTGTGTTTGAGGATACGCGGGTATATCCGAATCCGTTGCGTTTACCAGGCGAAACTATGGCGTTTGCCTACCGACTCTCTGCCTCCCAAATCGCAGATAGCGTTAAACTTGAAATATTCACACCATCAGGCGCGCTTGTCTATACGGACACACATCAAAATGTCTTCTCTCAAGCAAAATTCGAGTGGCAAGGCACAAATCTTAGCGGGGCAACAGTCGCATCTGGGATCTATATCTACCGCATCTCCGCGAAACAGTCCGGACACCTTGTTCAGGAAATAGGTAGATTGGCTATTGTAAAATAAAGATTATAGATAGGACTTACGCATGATGCTCTTTTGTACCACAATCTGTTAGATTGTGACGCAAAAACGCCGTGTTTTTAGAAAACTTTCTTCTAACAGAACAGTCTACAGTCAAAATTGCGTAAGTCCTGATAGATTTCTTCCAACATATTTCTTGACTAAAAATTGGAGTTATGCTAATTTTATAAAATAGAGAACAGTTTTAGACGTACCAATCGGATTCGATATCGGCGTTCTCAAAATCAGTTATAGCGTTAGCATGCTGCTCCGTTGAGTAGCCCGGAATGCAAATCGAAAACGAAATTCCATTTGTAGAATGGTAACCAAGGAGGCAATATTATCAATGAAATGGTTGAATAAATTCACAGCACTCAATTTTGTCTTGTTATTTGCACTCGCTGTCTGTGTCGTAGGTTGCGGTACCTCACTCAGTAATATGTCACCGGTTCAACCTGTGAATAATATAGCAAAAGCGAAGATAGAACAGGCTGAAAAACCGGAAGAGAATATAATTGTCCCAGCACTCCCTGCTGAGACGCTCGCTAAGCCGGTTCTTGACAAACACGGTATGGATTCGGTCGGGTTCCGGATCGGGAAGGCACGCGATGCCAATATGGAAGAACTGACTTACATCTTCTCGTTCGGTGAATACGCACACGCTAACGACAAGTGGGGTGAATTCCTTAACGATTGGGCAGAAGCCGAGAGCCAAATTGAAATAGGAACCGGCGAAGACCGGAAAATGGTTGATGTCATCCTGATGTCAGATCACCCAGAATTATTTGACGTACCCTCAAGACAACCGATTTTGACAAAGACAAAAGATGGGATTACCGTTTCTATCGCTTATTGGCGACGCCCAGACTTAGACCGTAAGTACAACCGAGGAAACGCATTCTCTCCGTTCTATGAAACCGAAGCACTTCACCAAGGCGACAAAACAGATGTGTTTTATGTGAAAATTACCAACAATCGGAACGAAAATATCATCTTTAATGTCAAAGAGTGTACCATCATTGACCAAGGTGATAACATCTATGGCGGGTTGGATTATGATGATTTAGAAGAACGCTTTACCTACATGGCACGTGCGACCGGACTTTATGTTAAAAATGGACTGGAAATCGCACGCCGAATCTTGATCGAAAAACGGATGCCTATTGTTGAAAAACAGGTCGGCACCCGTCGGACAGGGATTCCGCCGGGCGAAAGCATGGAAGGGTTCTTACCATTTGTACAAATGAAATTAAATGCTGTGGAATTACAGGTCATCCTGCCTATCGAAAAGGCACCACCGCCGGGGGCTGCACAACGCTATCAAACCATAGAATTTGTGTTCCCTTTCACACACGATAGAGGGATTCGCATCGCGCAACCTTCACCGAAGCGATATTAAATTGATTGATATACTGACTCGGATGCTTTGGCAGTGACCAAGGGTTTTGTCCGCTTTTCGTTAGATGCTCGCTGTATACATACGCGGGCATCTTTTTTTAATCTTCCACAATTTCGCAGTCTGGCAGTGATCGTAGGAACGCCCGCCCATAACTACGGGTTTTGATCCGTGGATCAAGAATAACGACAATCCCTTTATCGTTCTTTGTGCGGATGAGCCGTCCAAACCCCTGCTTGAGCCGAAGTATAGCTTCCGGTAAACTAAACTCCGAAAACTCATCGCCACCCCTCTCCTTAATCTGTTTCACGCGCGCCTCCATCACCGGGTGTGTCGGTACCTCAAACGGAAGCCGTGTTATGATAACGTTGCTTAACGCCTCGCCGCGTACATCAACACCCTCCCAAAAACTGGCGGTCCCAAATAAAACCGAGTCGGTATCCTCACGAAAGGCTTCAAGCATATCTGTCCGTGAGAGTTCACCACCCTGTTTGAAAGAAGTAATCCCTATTGCTTCTAAATCAGGGGCTACAGCATCATAGACTTCATCCATCATCCTGTAGCTTGTAAATAAAACAAACGCTTTGCCGTGTGTCAGTTTAAGATAATGTCCGATTTTATCAATCACTGAAGCGGTGAATTTGCTACTCTTCGGATCCGGCATATCTTTCGGAATGTGGAGTTGGACCTGTTTTTTAAAGTCGAACGGTGAATAGGCAAGGAGTTCGCGACACTCATCTATCCCGATCCGAGCTTTGAAGTAAGCAAAATTGCGATTTGTGGAGAGTGTCGCACTCGTCATGACGACGCTATTTTTCTCCATAAATAGCTGCTCCTGCAGCATCTGGTTTACGTTTGCCGGTGTCGCGTTGAGTACAATACGAGGCGCGTAATTTCGGGTGGATACTTCTATCCAATAGACGTAATTGGGATCGTTTTGCCGAATGAGCATGTCCAATTCGTCCCGCAGGCGTTCGCAGTGGCGTTGATGTGCGATAATTTCTTGTTCGTCGTCTTCCGTTGCCGCCCTGTCACGAAGGACTTTTAGCGTTTTCTCAATTTCTGCAAGCGGGCCATCCAATACATTTTCAACAAAATTGCTCTTGTGAATGCGGTGTGTGACGGTGGTGCCATGTTTGTCTTCTTCGAGTTCTTTTATTTCTTCAATGATACTGTTGAACAGTTTATTTGTCTGTTCGCGTGCCTCTACGGTTTGATCTTGAAGTTGTGACGAATCGAAACGTGTCGCCAATCCATCGTCGTTCCGATCATTGTAGAGAGAATCGAGTAGCCATTTAACGCGCGTGTTGTTGAAGTTGATACTCGCATGGCTGGTTGCTGTCGCTTCCAGATGATGCGCTTCATCAATGATGAGGTAGTCGTAATCAGGTAGGATACCGGCAGCTGATTCGCTGGCTTTGCGAATTGCAAGATCGCTGAAGAGGAGATGATGATTAACAATAAGCAGATCCGCGTTGTGCATCTCACGGCGGACTTTGAAATAGAAGCAGGTGTCGTAGGTCTCGCAGCTTCGACCAAGGCAATTATCCCTGTCAGACGCGACTTTATCCCAAACCTGCCCATAAGGTTGTAACGGTAGGTCTGCTCTACTGCCGTCTACGCTCTGGTCCGCCCATTCTTGAATGGCAGCGACCTGTTCGACTTCTTCGTAAGTGTCAAACAACCCACGTTCATAGTTAAGAAGATTTTTGAGGCGTCTCCGTGAAAGGTAATTGCGCCGTCCTTTCGCAAGAAGGATGTTGAAATCACGCGGGAGAACGCGCTGTAGAAACGGGATGTCTTTTGTGACGAGCTGTTCCTGTAGGCTGATAGTATTCGTCGAAATGACGACCTTTTGTTCAGATCTAAGCGCATGGGAAATCGCCGGAATGAGGTAAGCGAAACTTTTACCGACACCTGTTCCAGCTTCAACAATTAAATGTTCGGAAGAGGTTAGGGCGCGGGATACCTCATGTGCCATGTGTAATTGCTCTTCGCGGAACTCATACCCCTCAAGGTGTTGGGCAATGAGTCCACCTGCACTAAAGATTTCTCTGAGCGTCACGGGTGTCGGTGTTTCCATATATTTTTCTCTCACGAAGCAGCATTTCGCACAAGTCGTTAAAATCAGTCGCGTGAAAAAACCTGCTTCGGTTCGTTTATCTTCTTTGATCGATGCCTAACGTTTTAACGGTACGGTTATCTTTTCTGTACCGTGTCTGCTCTTGACATCAAGGATAATTTCGTTAAGTTCCTGAAGTTCCTGCTTTTTTTGCAGAAAGGCTTCCAATTCTTGGGTACTGGTGATCCTCTGCCCATTGATGGCAGTAATAAGTGTGCCTCTCGGAATCGGGCTATTGACTTGAACTGCATCAAGGACGATAACACCGCGATCGTCTTCAGTCAGGTAGGTGTATCTTTCAGCGTCGCCTTTTTCTAACTTCCGAACCCTTATTCCGAGCTCATGCAACGCCACAGAGTCGGTTTCGACGGGTCTTCCGGCTTGCTGTGCTGGCATTTCCGCTACGGTCACATTAAATATCCGTTCATGCCCACCGCGGAGCACCTTAATTTTCGATTCACCACCGACTTGTGAGTCTGCAATCCACATTTTGAACTCATTCATGTCTCTGATTTTTTCTCCGTTGTATGCAACAATGACATCACCGCGCTGGAGACCGCCGAGATGTGCTGGCATATCTTTAACAACACTGCGTATCCTTATCCCTTCTGAGGTCTCTCTCATGCTAATTCCAAGGAACCCTCGAATGATGCGTCCATTTGCAATCAGCTGCGTCCCAATCTTTTTCACCAGATTGCTTGAGATGGCAAATCCGGCACCAGCTCTAACCGCATTGGTAGCAGGTGTATTGTCTGGACGACGGATTAATGAGTTAATCCCAATAACTTCACCGTGGATATTCAGCAACGGACCCCCGCTGTTTCCAACATTGATCCATGCATCCGTCTGGATGAAATCCTGATACCGCACAATACCACGGTCAGGAAGCAGTGAACGTCCTTTGCCACTCACAGTACCGATCGTTACCGTGTGATTCAATTGAAATGGATTGCCGATAGCGATAGCAAACTGTCCAACCTGTACCGCTTCCGAATTTGCCAAAGGAAGCACCGGAAGTACTTCAGGTGCGTCAATTTTTAGAACCGCAACATCCGTATTCGGGTCCTCACCGACTAATTCTGCTTCATATACACTTTCATCATGCAGCCGTGCTCTGATTATTGTTGAATTTCGGATGACATGTTCATTCGTGAGAATGTAACCGTCCTCCCGAAAGATGAATCCAGAACCTTCTTGCCTACGAAATCGAGGATCCTCTGCTTGGCGGAATGAAATAATACCGACAATCGCCGGGGTACTGCGTTTCGCGACATTTACAAACGCGTTTTCGATCGAACCCAACAGTTCAACATCTGTCGGGTGCTGTGTTCTCCCGCTACATGATATAGTAACGCTTACACTGACGACAAGAAGTAGCAGACTCGAACGGACAAAGATATTTTTTTTCATCAGATCTCCCTTGAGTATGGATAACCCCTTCTGAATATCAGCCATTTTTCATGTTTCTATAGTCTATCTCTGTATAGTATATTTTAACATAATTTTAAAAGCATGTCAAAGTATTTTTTAATCATCAAAGTATTCGGTGTGGAGACTCCCTCGCTTCAGCGGGGAGAGGAAACACCGCTCCTTTTTTTATATTAAATAGTGCAGTCCGTTTTTTCGCCACGGTTCTGCTTGGCGATTCTCTCTGATTGTGCTGCTTCTTTTC
>JAJDXV010000152.1 GCA_022823085.1 Candidatus Poribacteria bacterium | reverse complement strand
TAGGACTTACGCACTTTTGGCTATAGGTGGCTCTGTTAGATGAAATTCTTCTGAAAACACAGCGTTCTGGTGTCACAATCTAACAGATTGTGGTACAAAAGAGCGATATGCGTAAGTCCTGATGTTTTAGAACGCGTGCGTTTTTGCTAACGGAAACCGATGGCTGACAGCTCATTGTTAATTGCTAATCTTAGGAAAATTTGGCATGGATCTCTATTTGAAACCTTCCGAGATTTCAGAAATTATAGGTGTCGAAGAAGGGAGCATCTGTCGAACATTGGAACGGCGAGATGCAGATATTGAGCCGTTTTTACGGGTTGTCTCTGCGCCATCTGAGGCACCGGGCGGTTCCACAGCACCGCAGATTCAACTGCGGATTGATGGACTCGCGCCGCTGATAAAAAGACTCTCTTATAATATGCCGACGGATGATATTATTGAGAATCTCAGTTGTCAAGTTATTGATATTACGTATCTGCGGGAAACTTGTGCTAAATTGGAGGCGGATAAACAGACACTTGCTGCCAAAAATGCTGAACTTCAAGCGGCGATTGAAGCTTTCGAGGTCGAGAGAGCGAAGTGGTCTGCACAAATTGAGGATTTAAAGCGTAGGTTGGTAAATGAACAGTCTAAGAGTTGGGTGGACCGTCTGTTGAAACGGAAGGATTAAGGACGTTTAGGCTGGAACAGCTACAGGTCACTAAGAAATCGCTATGACGAAAAGAAAACGGAATCAACTGCTTGCAATCGGCTTCTTTGTTATTGGTATTGTTTTTCTCTATATAGACGGTATTCCACTGTTGCCTCCGGTTATTGTGCAGCATGCTGTCCTACTGAAAGGTATCGCATTCGTGTTGCTGAGTATTGCTGCGATTCTCGGTGGGATTGCTTTTGAAAACAGGCAGCGGATAGCCGTTATATCTGGTGTGGGTCTAATTATTGGACTCGGATTTCTCTATCTCCCTATTCCGTCGATTCTGCGTGGTTCAGCGTTTCATCTTCTGTTTGCTGGTGCGATTGCGTTTGGCATGACGACAGCAGCGCGGCAGGTTGCGACGATTGGTTCGGCACTCTTAGCGTGTCTGGGCATTATCTTCCTCTACCAACCTTTTTTTCCGTCGCTTGGCGGTACTGCTCTACATCTACTCCTTCCGGGTATAATTGTTTTTTCGATTGTCTTTTCAGAGAGAACTGTGTGTGAACGCCTTTCTGTCGGCTTAATCGCACTGAGTTTGATTGCGCTCTGCCAACCGTTTTTCATACTGTTTTATGAAACCGGTTTTCAGTTGTTGCTTGCTGGTTTAACAGGTTTTATTGTTGCGGCGCACCGTTAGATGATTGGGTTTTCCAATCGGTTTTGCAGAGGGGTCCCTTGTCAAACAGAAGTTACAGTTCCCAGCCGAAAAGCGTAGTCATAGTGGGTGCGGGTATCATCGGTGCGACGCTCGGTTATCATATATCTCGGCGTGCCGGTATGACTGTAACGCTTCTGGAACGCGACCTGCCCGGTGCGGGTGCGTCCGGTCACTCTTTTGCGTGGGTGAATGGGTTCGGCAAGGATCCGCGTGCGTACCATACACTCAATCGGCGTTCGTTGGATATGTGGTACCGGTTGGCACATCAACTTGATGCGGATATTGGTATCCACTACGGCGGCGAAATGCGGTGGGAAAATGATCCGCGTCGTGCCACGCAGCTGCGTCAACGTGTCCGACAGATCCAGACGTGGGGGTATCCGTGCCGTTTAATCACACGTGCGGAGATGTTGGCACTTGAGCCGCATCTTCATCCCGGTGATGTTCTTGCCGCGTCTCTCTCCGAGGCGGATATTCATGTAGAAACGGATACTTTTATTGATGTCTGTTTGCGCCGCGCGTGTGAAGCGGGTGCGGTTGTGTATTCGCAGACAGCCGTTACGGGCTTTGTCGTTCGCGATGGTAGTATCGCCGCAGTTAAGACCGTTGATGCCGAGTTTCCGTGTGATGTTGTCGTTTTGGCGAGCGGTGTTCAGACGACCGAGCTGGCCTCTTTGGCACAGGTGCAGATTCCACAACAACAGAGTCCCGGTATTGTAATGAAGACGACACCGTGCGTTGAGGTTTTACACAACGTAGCGGTTATCCATGCCCCGGCTATAGATGAGAAGCATCAACATCTCCATCTCCGGCAACTCTCTGATGGGAGTCTCAGAATCGGACAAGGAACACAAGAAGGGATAAATCGTGACGACTCGCAGCAGCAGGCGGACGCGCTCCTTGACCGTGCGAGAGCCTATCTGCCGACGATAGGGGATGCGCGGGCGATTCCGACACCCGTCGGTTACCGTCCGATGCCGCTTGATGGGTTTCCGGTGCTCGGCTTTACTGAAGCGGTGCCGAATCTATATGTTGCGCTCATGCACAGTGGTGTGACGTTGGCACCTTTGGTGGGTGAGATGGCGACGTTAGAGATCGTGGACGATGTTCGAGTGGATTGGTTTGCATCTTATCGTCCGGAGCGGTTTAGTGTGCGTTCCAGCGGCTAACAGCGCAAAGAGGCGAGCTTGCCGAGTTTATTGCCGTGAGCATATTCAACTATTCATATTTTTCCGTATACGCTTTCACCAAATCTCCCTTCCGAAAGCCGGGGACAGCTGTGCCACACTCCTGCGCCAACAGTTCGTAATCAATCTCCATCAAACGTGCTAAGACGGTAGGATTTTTTGCTTTTAAAAGTATCCACTGCTTATTTCGCTCGCACAGTTTTTCGTTTGTCTCTCTGCGGGAATAGTCTTGCCAGCCTTGGCACGGCACGGCGAAATCGAAAGCGTTCTGAAAGACCTTTAGCGCGTCAGGCGTGTTGTTGTATTGCCACATCTGGAAATCTTCGTGTCGAATCGGTAAGGATTTATATTGGCGCATATCTTGATGCTTGCTTGCCAGTCGGGTCCATATCTGAAATTCTGTGTTTACTGCATAAGATTTGCCTGTGCTGAGGTGGAAAGCATCTCTTGGGAGCGGCAATTGACTGATAAAGCGCATGCTCGGATCCAGGTGCTTGTGCGTGGTAAATTTACGGAAATTGACTGGGACAATAAACGCGATGATGTCTGCTAAATGGGCGGCATGATTGAAGAAGGCTATTGCTAACTTTCCACGCTTGCCGAACGGTGGGTTCCCGATGATTGCGGTCTCGCTCGGTGTGGATCGGAGATCGGTGAGTTCAAAAAAGTCTTGCGGTTTCACGGCATCGCATTTCGGTACGAGGTCGATACCGAGTCGTCTCTGCTGGGGTAGGAGTTTGTAAAACACGCCACTACCGGCAGCGGGTTCAATAAAGAACATATCGTTCGGGTTTCGGTTTAGCCTCACGAGTGTATCGATGAAGTGTTTCCAGCACGTCGCGGCGATCTCTGGTTTTGTATAAAACTGATCGAGTGAATTCTCCACAGCCTGTTCCCTTTTATGGTAGATTTTAGAATGAGTTGGACACTCTGTCTGGGCGAGGTTAGGAAACCTCGCCGACCGAGGGTGGAAGTGTTTAGAGGTGCGGTGAACTACTCAAAGATCACCAATTCACCGTCTTTGACGGTTAGCACCTTCGCATCGTAGACTGCGTCCCCATCAGCATTAAACGAGAACGGACCCAAAATTGTGTCGAGACTCTTGATATTCGCCAATGCGTCTCGAATTGAAGCAGCGTCGGTTGCTTGTGCATTCGCGATTGCTTCAGCGAGGATATGGAGTGTCGCATACGCACGCGCGGCGTAGTTGGTGGGTGCCATGCCGAATTGGGTGGTATAATTCTCTACAAACGCTTGATTTTGTGGCGTATCAATAGCGGCACCCCATCCGATAAAAGTCATCGCGCCCTCGGCGGCTGCGCCTGCGGCTTCTACATCTGCTGCAGTCAAGGTGCGTAATATAATTGGCGCGGATATACCGAGTTGATGCGCTTGTGTTAGTATTGCAACCTTTTCTGGCGGTAGAGATGAAACAAAGACAACGTCGGGATTCAGTTCTTGTATTCGGGTGAGTTGTTCAGTGAAGTCGGTATCACCGCCTTGAAAGGTTTCGGTGGCTACCACTTCAATTCCTTTAGCAGTGAGGATTTCCTGTACGGCTGTATCAGCATCTGTAGCAAAGGTGTCGATTTCGTCATAGAGGGTTGCAGCACTTTGATAGCCGAGTTTCGCGTGTGTTATCTCAATACCGCTCGGAGTAAGGACATCTGTCGCGAGCGCGACACGAAAAGCGAAATCACTAATCGCGCTGAGGCCGCGTGCAGCGGATGTCGGGCTTATCGCTACGACCTGATTTTCTTGTAAGATTGCAAAAACCTCTTCGACTTGACTTGAGGTTGCAGGTCCGAGAATAATAGATACGCCATCTTGGTGAACCAGTTTATTGAAAGCCTCAACTGCTCCTTCCAAGGTACTCTGATCGTCCTCATGGATAAACTTGAACTTCGGGATATTGGGTCGTGTGTTGTTGATTTCGGTATATGCCAATTCAAAGCCTTGTTGTATCGGTTTACCAAATGAATCGGCGAGTCGTCCTGTTAGAGGTAAGACAACACCGATAGCAAATTCTTCGCTGGGTCCTGCCATTGGAGTTGACATCGGTTGGGTAATTTGTGAGACCCGTTCGCAGGCAAAAAATCCTGCAATCAATACGATAATTACGGGTAGAAACGTGAAAGTTATGATTTTTCTAATGTTCATAAAGCTCCTCTGACAGCACATAATGCGTGCCTATTCGTTCGATTATCAAAGTGATAACCTCTAATGTGTACTTTCTCATTTTAGGTGTACTTATTATATCATTTTCACTACGAAAATCAAGGTAAAAGCAGGACTATTTCAGGGGTATTCAATTGTACGATTTGGATCATGGTTTTGCTTTACATATGTGCCCGTTCTTAGGAAAGATCGCGAGCGCAGCTCGCTCCTACAGAGGAAGATGTATCCATATATATAAAGTGAATAGGTACAATTGAATGGCCCTGAGGACTATTTATAGTAAAGTTCAGAATTAATAGGACACTCCGCACCGGTTCGGTTGGAATGCAGATCGCATTTGGGTGAGTACACCGCAAAACCGAACCTACCGGGGGGAGGAAAGTGTCTCTTTATTTTTAGGTTTTACTATAGTTTTCGGTTCCACTTTTGGTTTTTGTTCATAGATGTTAACGTTTTTGCCGAAAAATCGCGAGCGGAGGAAACACCTCTTGACCAATTTTCTGTCATCAGGTATATTGTAAGAAACTCAAACGTCAGGATATGAGACGGAGCGATATGACAACAGAAGTAAAACCCCGTGTCCGCTGGGGGATTCTCAGCACGGCGAATATTGCCACGAAGGTGGCACAGGCGATCCAGCTCGCCGAGAATGCCGATTTGATTGCGATCGCGAGTCGGACAGAGGAACGTGCTGCAACGTGGGCAGAAGACCACAATGTTCCCACGGCTTACGGTACATACGATGCACTCCTCGCCGACGATTCACTTGATGCGATCTACATCCCTTTACCCCCCTCGTTGCACGCTGAATGGACAATCAAGGCAGCGGAACACGGTAAACACGTGCTATGTGAAAAGCCGCTTGCTGCGAATGCGACTGAAGCTGCCGCGATGGCAGAGGCGTGTCGTCAGAACGGCGTACAGCTGATGGACGGCGTGATGTGGGTACACCATGATCGCACAGCGGCGATGAAAGAGAAAATAACGGACGGTACGCTCGGAAAACTGCGGCGAGTGACGGCGGCGTTCACTTTTAATTGGGATACGATTCCGGTTGGGAATATCCGTACGATGAAGGAATTCGCGGGTGGGAGTCTCGGCGATTTAGGTTATTATTGTGTCCGGGCGATTCTTTGGGCATTCGATCAGATGCCGACACAGGTGTTCGCGACGGTACGTTACAAGGTGGGTGTCGATTTCAATCTGACTGGTATCCTCTGGTTTGACGATGAACGCATCGCTACGCTGGATTGTGGGTTCGACACGGGGCTGCGGAAGTGGTTTGAGGTGGCAGGGACGCGTGCCTCGATTGTGTGTGATGATTTCACGGTTCCGACATCCGAAGGGACTGCCCGGTTTTGGGTTCACGGTGCCGATGGGAACGAGCGGAATACGGTTGAAGGGTGCATCCAAGAGGTCAAGATGATAGAGCGGTTCTCTCAGATTGTGCGCTCTGGAAATCTTGAGGCAGCGTGGTCCGATGTTGCGGTCAACACGATGCGTATCTGTGATGCGCTCCTTGAATCAGATCGGCGAAAGGTCGTTGTTAAGCTTTAGGGACCTTCAATTTTTGGTCGGGTGTCGGAAATTGGAAGCGAACCCTGAAGGGAAGAATGGAAGCGTGGAAGGATGGAAGAACCAGAAGATGACTTTTATGAAGGCGTTGAATACTTCTGGTTAAGTTGTAAGGAGAATAGCATGAAGATTACGAGTATTGAGACGTTTGTTGTGGATGCCGGGTGGCGCCCTTGGACTTTCGTGAAGGTGGCGACCGATGAAGGTGTGACGGGTTACGGTGAATGTAGCGATGGCAGGAATCCTAACGGCGTGGTCGGGACTATCAAGGACCTTACGCCGTTGCTGATCGGACGGGATCCGCGTGCTTATGAGATGCGGTTTTGGGACATGATTCGCGGCTCTCGGCAAAGTCCTGGTGGTATTGCAGCGAAGGCGATCGCTGGTATTGAGTGTGCATTGGTGGATATAAAAGCGAAAGCTTTGGGCATCTCTGTTGTGGAGTTGTTCGGTGGACCGACGCGCGACGATGTACGCGTCTATTGGTCGCACTGTGGGACTTCCCGTGTCCGCAACTATGAACGCATCGGGGTGCCGCCATTAAGGACGATGGATGACATCGCGGCATTGGGGCGTGAAGTCGTTGAGAAAGGGTACACTGCTCTTAAAACGAACATTGTTATCCCTGGCGATCCTGCTTCCGTCTATTTTAGCGGTTTCGGCGGTGGATCCGGGACGACTGATGGGAACGTAACGCCTCAGCTGCTACGGCACATTGAAACCTTGATTGGCACTTTCAGAGCGGCTGTTGGACCGGATATTGGTATTAACCTCGACCTGAACTTCAACTTCAAGCCGGAGGCGTGTATGCGTATCGCTAAGGTACTGGAGCCGTTCGATATGCTGTGGTTGGAGATTGATATGTACGATCACGAGGCGATCCGTCAAATCAAGGATTCCACGACGACGAAGATATGTACCGGTGAGAACTTGTATTATATGCGGGAATATTTACCCTATTTTGAATGCCGTGCTGCGGATGTGTTCATGATAGATGTGCCGTGGAACGGGTTCGCGCCGTCTAAGAAGATTGGGGACTTGGCGGATGTTTTCCAACTCAATGTCGCGCCACATAACTATTACAGTCACCTCGCTACCTATATGAGTGCGAGTCTCTGTGCTGTGTTACCGAATGTCCGTATTATGGAGATTGATATTGATGATGTCCCGTGGAAGGACCACTTGACGACGCACGTCCCCGAGATTGTGGACGGCAATATGAAGGTACCGACGCGTCCGGGGTGGGGGACTGAACTCAATGAGGAGGCTGTTAAGGCGCATTTGTGGGCTGATCGGAGAGGCGATTGGTAGGTACGATTACTTTACCGCACCTACCGTCCTGGGAAAATCAGATGCCCAATCCTTCGTCGATTTCGCGTTGATAGGTATTGATAGACTCGTCTAACATCCGATCCATTTTGACGATTTGTCCGGTTGCGCCGGACTCAAGGATGGCGTAAGAGACGGCGACAGAGCGTGTGCCTTGATAGGCATCGACTTCAACTTGCCTGTTTCCGGCGATAACTTCAGCAAATTCACCGTATTCCATGGCGATATTTTTCGCGTCACCTTGTGTAAATGAGTAGTTCCACAATCGGTCTCCGCCGAAAATATCTGCTGTGACGGCATCTAATCGGAAGTCTGGAACGAGGTCGAGGATGCGTTGGTCGTTGATCGTTTCCTGTCCGGCAATATTGAGGGTAATATTTCTGCCGCTTCGGTCGCCGGGGAGTGTCATAGAGCCTCGGGATCCGTGGATTTGTCGGAGCCATGTGCCTTGTCCCCAGGCTGCGTGGTCTTCGATGTATTGTGCGACGGCACCGTTTTTGAAGGTGAGTGTTGCGTAAGCGGCATCCTCAGCGGTCGCCTCAAATTCAGCGGGCATCTCACGCTGCCATTTCGTGTAAACACCTGCAGGATTGGACCCAGATTCACCCGTCACTGCGGCGGAATTATGTCGGATGGGTTCATGGAGTCGTGTTTGGGCGTAGACGGTATCGATTTCACCGAGTAGGTACTCCATCATGTCGGCATAGTGAACACCGACATCGAGTAGCACGCCGCTCTGGTCTTTCTGGTGTCGCCAGACGGAGATAAGCATCCGGTTAGTGCCGCCGATGGCGTGATGCATGAGGAAGCGTGGTGTGCCGATAACTTCAGCGTTAAGGAGTGCTTTGGCGAGTCTGTTGATCGGATCGCGTCGGTAGTTCTCTGCGACGCTGAGGATAGCATCGGATGCGTCAGCGGCACGACGGATGAGATTACATGCCCGAACGGTTAGCGCCATCGGTTTTTCGACCATGGTATGCCAGCCGCGTTCGAGCGTTTCAATAGCGACGGTGTGATGGTACGGTGGCGTGGTTGTTACATCGACGGCATCTACACCGATTTCAGCAAGTTCTTCGAGGCTTCCGACAACGGCAGGTTTTTCACCGAAACGTTCTTCTGCCTGTGTCGCAAGTGATTCGGCATTTGCCAAGACAGGGTCGCATGCGCCGACGAGTTGAAACCGTTGCCAGCCTGCTTGATGGAGTTCGGCTAATCCATACATGTGGCGGTGTCCCATCCCGCCGCATCCGACGATCGCCAGTCTAATTTTGTCCATAGTATTCCCCTTCGCTTGTGGCTGTGCTTTTCTATGTTCCGTCTCTTGGTTTCAGGACTGCTTCTAACCGCTTAAGGTCCTCTTCCATCTGTGTCTTATTTTCTCGGTAATATCGGGCGCGGCTCAGGACTTTATCGGCATAGGCTTGCCCCCTACTGATGAGAGGTCCGTTCACCGCCACTCTGCCTGGCCCAATGTTATAAGCACCGAGCGCTAAGGTCAGATTGCCTTTATATCTCTCTGAAAGCATCTTCAGATAAGTGAGACCGGTGTGCAAGTTTTTATGTGGGTCAAATCGTTCATCTATATTGGCATCAAGTGTCGGATTCCGTTTATCTTTGTACTCGGGGACCTTGAGTCCGAGATAGCGTGCGGTAGCGGGCATCACCTGCATCAATCCGGCGGCTCCGTTTTTAGAGACGGAGTTCGGGTTAAAGTTGGATTCAGCATGGATGATGGCGAGTATAACGGGTAAATCGATATCGTATTCTGTGGCGATTTGGGTGCTCAGGGACGTTTTCTCTGTCTGTTCTGGTGGCTGCGTCTGAATCTCTGTTTTGGGGGTCGGTTTTTGTGAGGTATCTGTCGTCGGCGTACGCGGTTCATCTTTCAGCCCCGGTTTTTGTGTCAGAATCGCTGGCGTTGGTATCAATGTTGGTGTCTTTGCGGGTATTGTGCTGTTTTTCTGTTCTTGTGGGTTGATCTGAGTGCCTTGTGAAATAGATTGTGCTTCTCCAAAAGACATCCCTATCGACACGAGATGTTTATGTTCGAGATTTTCCTGATTGAGATAGGTGTAATGGAGTTCTTTTCCCAATTGGTTGAGTGAGAATCCGACACGCCATGATTGGAATGGGAGTTCATCGTTAAGGGTAAAGGTCGAACCGACGTGTGCAGCGATTGTGCTGTTCCCGATTTCTATGCTTGTGCCGAAGTGTGCGGGTGCGAGGTCGAACCGGTTGTGCCATCGGATGATTGGATGCGGTGTAAAGACTGCGCCGATAGCGACCTGCTGATTGAAGGTTTGTAAAACGTGTCCATCGGTGTGTCGGATGGTTACACCGGCAACATCTCGGAGTCGCATGCCGATAGCGAGTTGAGAGTTAATTTCTGCGAGTAGACCGACATCGTAGTTTTGTGCCCAGAGGCTTCCGGGGTAAGGTGCGCGGCTGAATCCTGTGCTTGCCCCGATTTGCAGGGGTCCGAATTTTCTGGCGTATGAGAAGAGTGCCTGATTATTTCCGAGTTCAAAGCTGCCGATCGGGTTTGCGGCGTGGTTGAGTAGGAAACGATCATTGGCGTTTAGGTCCAGGAAGTTGACCCCGAATGTGCCGATAGGGTGGATAGGATAAGCGAGTGAGACGGCACCTTGAGAGAGATCGTATATGAGGTTGCCGTGTTGGAGCGCAGCGAGCCCTGCTGGGTTCCAGAGCGGACTTGTTGCGTCGTCTGCACTGCCTATAAATGCGCCACCTAACCCGATGCCGCGTGTACCGATTTCTGGTCTCAGGTCCAGCGGATCTGATGATGTATTTTTTTCCCCGAGCAAATACGTGAATACAAGAGAAACAGTCGCTATGAATAGCAGACACCATTTACGGTATGGTAATGTACTTAGTTGGTTTTTCACTTCTGCCTTTGTACCTAATTTCAAAGTGTAAATGGGGTCCGGTTGATATGCCAGTGTTGCCTGACAAACCGATGACCTTTCCTTGGCTGACAATTTGTCCGACTTTTACTCTGATGCGCGACAAATGCCCGTACCATGTGGTAAAGTTGTCTTCGTGTTCTATCCCGACGAGTTTCCCGTAGCCGCCTTTGCGTCCTGCGAAGATAACTCTACCGGCTTTGGAAGCGTAGACGCGTGTGCCGACAGCGGCGCGTAAGTCTATCCCGTCATGCATCCGCCAACGCCCTGTAACAGGGTGGGGTCGATAGCCGTATTTCGAGGTAAGGACTAACGGGATTCGGAGCGGATCGCTGAATCCGGGGATACCGTCGGAGCGGATCCGAATTTCTGTGCCGATCTGTAGACTGCGAGGCGAAGAAATTCTGTTTATTCTTTGTAGAACTCTCCAGTCAACATTATAGCGGTTCGCTATACCGATCAAGGTATCGCCGGGTTTGACCTGATACAGGATTTCTTTCAGTGCGAAGGCTTCGCTCGGTATGCGTAGCATTTTCCCGGTCTGTATACGGTGTGCTGATTTAATACTGTTTGCTTGGATAATTAATTTGACGGGTACTTTGTACCTCTGTGCGATTTCGGAGAGCGTTTCACCTTTCTTAATGGTATGCTGTTGGAAACCGGCGGCAAATACTACCGTAGAGAGTGGCACTATAAGCAGAACAGTTATAAACGTAAAAGTATAAATTGACCTTTTCTTCATCAACAAGCTTCGGGCTGGGTCCCTGTGTCTCTAAACAGGGGAGGAAAGCCCGTTCCTTTTAAGTTAGTGACAGGTTCTCACTACCGATGCACCTGTCAAACATCACTGTGCGACGCATATCGTTGCACAAAAGTGATATGTCGTCAACGGTTTAACTTGACTTGTGGCGTGGACGTTCCGCGGACGCTTGATACCTAATTTCTGACGGTTAGCAAGACGTTTTTGGTCGTTGTAAAAATTTGCGTATCGGTCTCAATACCGGATGAGCCGACTGAGACGACCTCGCTAATGACAGTCACAATAAGTTGAATAACTTCGACTTGGACGTTGTCTCCATTTAACGTTTGCGGTGCTGTCCAAGTAACAGGATTTTCGCTGGTGGCGGAAAGTTCGCCAAATTGCGTAATGTTCAGCCAGTTAAGCGTGACACTGGTGCCTCTAACGTCTTCGACTGAAGCAGTCAGTTCTACTGCTTCACCGGGTTCTACCGTTTTCTTCGTAACGGTAACTCTTACGTCAAGATCGGTTACCTGCCCCGGTTCTGCGACATCTGCGATTTGTGTCAGTTCAACGATGTCGTTTGTCGTTTCGCTTTCTTCTGCTGTTGTCCCCGTTTCCGATTCTGCTACAGGGTTTTTTAGGTTACTACCACCGCAACCCGTTAAACTCAACACAATACCTATTAAGAGAATGTAAATCCCTATTATCGATGTGTAGAAAAGCAAATCAATTCGAGATACTCTCATGCCGCTGTCCTCTCTCCATATTCGGGTCGTTTAAAACATTGATGTGTTTCAAGCGCGTGTATTGCTATTTTAACCAACCGATAGGCTTTTGAACTGAAGCGATTAAATATAACGAAATTCTGGAATTATACCTTAATCGTTCAAGTCAAGACCTACGTTGACTTGTAAGCAAATAACGAATAGTAAAGAGGGTCGGTTACAAAAATAGGTTGTTCGAGATGAAAGTATTAGGCTGGGGGTTTGACCCAGCCTAAATTTCGATTAATTTCCGGCGTTTTCTAATTCTTGGCGTAGGAATGCGATAATATCTGCGACTTGTTGGTCGCTGAGGATATCGGGTGCATAGAAAGGCATGAGCGTGCCGCCGCCTCGAATTTTAGTTGCCCACCGTTCGAGTGTTGCGTCGATATTGCGAGGCGGTCTGGATCGGACGAGTTGGGGTCCGATTCCGGCTTTATAGGGTGACGGGTGGCAGACGATGCATGCGCGTCCGAAGAGTTGCCATCCGTTTTCTGCGTCGCCGCTCATAGCAGCGAGTTTCTCACCGGCTGCCTTTTTGGCCTCGTCATCTAACATCGCCATTTCAAATTGCGGGCCCTTGTTATCCCCGGAGATCGCTTTGAAATACGCCATGAGTGCTTCGGCGTGTTCTTCAGGGATTGCGGTGGGATCGACTTCGGGGCCTGGTATTCGCTGTAAGAAGTGCTGGTAGCAGAACCCGCCGCCGCCGGCTGCGCGTTCAAAGATGTCGGCTGAGATCATTCCGCCTTTCGCCTGTCCTCGGTGTGGTACACCAACCATGCTGTGTCCAGCCCGGATGAGTCCATCTGGATTTGCTGCCTCGTCAAAATCGGCGTGGCAGTTTGCGCAGGTAAGCCCAGTGGCAAAACCTTTTCCTGTTTTACCTGGTTTGATTGTTCCTTTAAAAGTTGGATCGTGAAAAAGTTCGCGCCCCAGTTGTGCTTTGTCTGACATTTGCGCTTGCGTGAACAAGATGAATGCCGTAATCAAAACACCACATAGAGCAAATGAAACGAATTTACGCATCATAAACCCCCTATTGGTGATGTATATTCTAAATATTTTATCAAATAATTCAGGTTATTGTCAATAAAAAAATTAAATATAGTAGATTCTGTAGTTATTTATCCAATTGATTCCAACAATGCGATATAGGGTAGATTCCGATAGTGTTGTGCGTAGTCAAGTCCGTAACCGACGACGAAAGCGTCTGGCACCTCAAACCCGATATAGTCAATAGTGACAGGTATTCGACGTTTAGACGGTTTGTCGAGCAGTGTGCACACTTTAACAGTTTTCGGGTTCAGTGTCCGTAGATGTTCGTATAAAAGTTTCAAAGTTTGTCCGGTATCGATAATATCCTCAACGATGAGGATATTCTGGTGTTCGAGATAGTCGCTGCCGCCGTGAATCAGTTCGACTGCCGATGGTTCGGTGTTGTTGTGGTAACTCGTGAGTTGTACGAATTCAAAACGGATCTGTACGCCTCCGCTGGTTTTTTCGAGTTGTGCCCCGAAGATAGCGCGCGAGAGATCGGCGAAAAATAACACACTCCCTCTAAGTACACCGAGGAGTATTAACTCTTGGTTTTCATAATCGGCAAGAATTTGTGTGCCGAGTTCGCGAATACGTTTTTGAAGGCACGATTCAGAAATGAGAACAGATTCAGGGCGCGGTTTCGTCGCTGCTGGCATAACTTAGGTAGAGATAGTGTTGTGTGTGCGGTTGGACCTTGAAAAGATCGCTGGTTGTATAACCGATGACCCATAAGACCACATCGCCGCAAACGAGGAGTGGGATGTGGTTGCGTTCGTGGCGAGGCACCTTGGCATCTATCAAAAAGTCCTTAATTTTTTTCGTCCCTTGCATACCGTACGGCTGAAACCGATCGCCTTGTCGCCGATTACGCAACGTGAGCGGGATTGCTTCTGGAAACGGTTCTGCAAATACCTTTCTTAGCTTCTGATAATCAAATATTGCTTCAAATTTGCCATTGGGGGGTGTGCGTGTTCTACCGGATGCGCCGTCCCCCAATTCTGCATTAATTTCGGCGTTTAAAGCCGCTATAAGTGTTTTGCCAACAGTGGCGATTGGATAAGAGAAGTTTCCTATCTCGGTCGTTTTTCTTTCAAAGATGATCCGTTGATATGCCCGCCGAAATTGTAAACCGTTTGGAAGTGGTAGGACAGCGTTGGGGGCATCGCCTTCAATAAGGTTTAGCATCGCGTTGCAGTGTGCGAAATAGAGGTCGCTTATGGCACCTAACATTTTAGAGACGCTTTGCCGGAGGATTCGTCTTTGCAGTGCGAGGTGGTGCTGTCGAAATTTTTCCCTATCAAGGATAATCGTCTCTTGTCCGGTTTGTATTTGGCACGCTTCAAACGCTGTGCGTGTGATTGTATTGAGGTATTCCGATTCCGTACCTAATACATCGGCAGTGCGGTTTAATGCGGCTTTGATATTCGGATTATAGTTGTTCTCAAGCCTCGGTATCAACTCGTGGCGGATACGGTTACGAAGATAGCGTGTATCCGTGTTGGTTGCATCCTGTCGCGGGACAACATCTATAGAAGTCAGAAACGCCTCAATCTGTTGACGTGTAAATTCTATAAGCGGTCTAATAAATTTCATATCCCTGACGGGAATGATGCCTTTCAATCCGTCGGTTCCGCTCCCGCGTATGAGATTCATTAGAACCGTTTCGGCGATGTCGTCTTGGTGGTGTCCTAAGGCTACTTTCGTTGCGTCGGTTTCCGAACAGAGGGCATCGTAGAATTGATAGCGTGCGCTGCGTCCGGCGGTTTCCAGGGAGCGTTTCCACTGTCTTGCTAAACGGGACACATCTACCTCTTGGATGGTGCAAGGCAGATTTAGGTGTTCTGCGTGTTGTCGGACAAAGGCTGCGTCTGTGTCTGCCTCTGGTCGGAGGCGGTGGTTTAGGTGTACCACGTGCAGATGGCACCGGAGTTGCGTGTGTAAAGCGTGCAGTCCATATAGGAGTGCGAGCGAATCTGCGCCGCCTGAGACTGCGACGAGCACAATTTCGCCGCCCCGGATCAATTTATGCTTTGCTATAAAGCGGTGCATCTGTCGAACGAAGTCGGCTGTCATGAGGTGGCCAATTTTTTTAGGGCAAATTTTATTCCACCGATTAGACGGTAGAAGGATGCCGGTGCGGAGAGTCGAACTCCGGACAGCACGATTATGAGTCGTGTGCTCTAAACCACTGAGCTACACCGGCATAGGCTGGGATGGGTGATCGGAAACGCCAAAGTTAAGTGTGTTTTTTGTATGTTATTGTTGATGTATCAAAGAACATATAAGGGTTGAGAAGATTGCAGGGGGGGGATTTGAACCCCCGTCCTCCGGGTTATGAGCCCGACGAGCTACCTGGCTGCTCTACCCTGCGGCAAGAATTATTGTGCTAAATCATGGTCGAGGAGGGACTTGAACCCTCACACCTGTTTAGGGCGACGGATTTTAAGTCCGTTGTGTCTACCGATTCCACCACTCGACCGCAATAATATTAATAGTATACACTATCTTTTGGGTGTTTGTCAACTTTTTTTTTGATTTTAGGGTGTGTAAAGTTTTTGGCAGCATATTGATTTTTTTGAAAACGGACAGGTTTGTGGACATAGCACACCAGGGGAGTGCTATGTCTGGAAAATGTCCAAACTTTAGTTAATTTGGAAGGACAGCAGAAAAGTTCGGCGGGGATAAAATCCCCGCCTGCAACCTAAATCTGAACTGTGATTTTTGCGATTCTTATGATTATCCATGAGAAGAGGGCAGCAGGTTCGGCAGTGGGTTGCGATGGGTTGGTGGATGCCGTGTATGTCTGCTGAAGATACCATCGTTGAGGTTCAGGTTGCCGCTGAACGTGGGTATCGGGGTCTCAAGAGTTGACGCGGAATAAACCGCTGGCTAATGAACCGGTCTTACTGCTGGTGCGCCGTGTTGTTCGCACCACGCTGCGAGCGGACTTTCACTGCCGCTGGGGATAAATTCTTTCGTTTTCGTGAAGGGTTCACCGACCAAATACTGCTCAAGTGGCGTGAGTTTATCTAACAACGTCTGTTCTTGTGTGCGATAGTCCATCGGTGTCACCCACCGGTAGCCGTAGCCCATCATTATACCTTTACGGATCTGGTCGGTTAAGTTCGCGGCCCCTGCGTGAAAGGTACGGTTTTCAAATAGCAGGCAATCGCCGGGCTGTAAACTTGCTTCAACTGCACCTTCGGGATCTGCCTGTCCTTTTGGAATGGGCACGCGTTCGAGGAGGTGGTTGCTGCCGGGTGCGACAAGTGTTACGCCGGAATTGGGTTCACTGAGGTCGGTGAAGTAGTAGGCACATTTTAGTAAGATGCGTGGCACCTTGTTCCCGTGTGTTGTCGTTGCCATGGCGTAGTCGCGATGCCAACCGGGTCTGCGAGCGGTATCGGGTGTGCCCGGTGGGTCCGGGTGTTTATATATTAGATGTGAGGTCATGAGTTGCAAGTGCGCACCGAGCAGCTGGACCACAACCGGGAGGATGGTCTTCTGCGTGAGTAGCGGAATGAAGGCATCGTCAATAGAGACAGAATTTCGGAAACTGTCGTATAATTTGTCGAAATTTTGTTGACGGTTTTCGCGCCGGTCGCTTGCGATGAGGCGGTCGCTTGCTTCCATGAGTCCGCCGATGGTATCTGCGTCCAGTACATTCCGGACGATGAGATAGCCGTTGTCGTCAAAGTGGCGGATTTCTTCTTCTGAGAGTGGGTGCCAGTCGAGGTCGATTGTTGCTTCGTTTGTGTGTGCCATTGTTTTTGCTCCATGTTTTATGCTGTCGAGCGCGGTGATCAAGTCAATTCATGAAAATATAGACTTTGACGCGCTAAAATCTCCAGAAAAGCATCAGGACTGTCGTGTGATATTTCTCTGGACTTGTTTCTCGGTTGGTAGAAACGTGTACTTTGCTTGTTAATATTGATACCTGAAATACTTACAAATCGGTACTGATAATCTTCAAGAAACCTTTCCAATTGCCAAAAAGATTTTCCTATACATTTACAATAACCAATAAAGCATTGTGCCCCTCTTAATTGTTGTTCAACGTCTTCTGGATCTTTACCCGTTCCTGCTTGGGTTTCAATACAGATAATCCACTTTTCCGTTGCTGCAATTGACACAATCACGAAGTCAGCCCGTCTACGCTCACCTTTTGACCCTTTAAAAACAGTTGGCGGTTTAAAAGCCTCTGCTCTTATCACAATTGAATCGTGCGGAAGGTCCGTGATTTCTACAGCGGTCTTCGCTTGTTTGTCTTTTAATGTGACGGAACACTTTTCTTCTGTTTGTTGTAACGGTACTTGAGCACCAGTATTGAGCATTTCTTGTAATATGGTAATGTCATTCACTAATCTTACTTTGCTCCCCACACGATGTCACGTTGAATCTTATTCATGGTATCAATCGCCTTATCGAAACTGCCGACTTCAATGCCGAAATCTGGATCAATATTAGCTGGGACAAGCGTATGCCCCCTTTTTCGTCTTTTCTGTCCTTCTTCTAACGGTAGTAACGCTTTTTCCGCGACATATACCTTGACCTGATCAGCGTTAATCAACTCGCTTTGTTGGTAGCCGTTTTCCTCAGCAACTCTTTTCAGGTGTGGCTTGTCATGATTGAGCATGATGAGCGTATTGAGTTCCTTGACGATGTAATCGCTATGGGTGGTTATGAAGACTTTAATGCCTAAATTCACGAGTCGTGCAAAGAGCCGGGCAATACGACGTTGGTTTTCAGGATGCAGGCTTAACTCCGGCTCGTCTATCATGAGCAGGGCGCCTTTTTCGGCAATGCAGTTAAGATAAAAACTGAGGTCTAAGAGGGCGCGGGCAGAGCTTGAGCTTTCAACCATCGTCAGTTTTGAACGTGTGCCTTTAGGGATATAGTAGAGTTGGTCGTTTTGTGTAATGGCGTACGTCCCACCAACGATGTCTGTGAAGTCGTCCAAGATTTCAGGGTGTTCTTTAGCGATAAAACTTTTGTTTTTAGCGACATCTTGAAGTTGTCCCATAAAATCAACATCGGTTTCTATTGGTGAAGGGTATCTCTGGTAGCCTTTAGACAACAGTTGACGCGGATCAATATCCTTGTCAGCACCTGCCATTTCTTTAAGCAGTTGGCTTCGGGCAAAGTTGAGCTCTTTGCGAAAAGTTGAGATACCGGTGCGCTCAGCTGAAACAATAAAGGGCCTGGGGAAGGCACCAGAAAAAATATCGTCAATAATAATAAAATCAATGGCACTTTTTACACTGTCAGTATTAATTTCTCTTTCTCGTTCTTCCTCTATCCGTGCAGTCAGTATCGCTTCTTTGCTTCCTTTATCTTTTGCAAATATAAAAGCCGGATTTTCGAGGCTTGTGAGTCTGCTGTTGAATTTTTTATCTTGTATGTTAATCTTATTTGTCAAAAGACGAAATTCACTCTTCTGAAATGAGTCTTCAGGTGCCGCAAAAATTTTATGCAATTGCTCTGTATATTTCTTACATGCTTCTATAAGTATATCATCGGTTGCTTGCGATAATTCAATCTTAACCCGTTCTGTAAGTGCCTGTTGGATTTGTGCGTCGCTGATTGGGAAACGGATAAATTGATGCCAAGAGCGTAAGAAGCCGTAGAGTGCACAAGCAGCATAAGTTTTGCCAGTGTTATTTTCGCCGCAGATAACGGTCAGGTTGCCGAGCGAAAATTCTGCCTGCTTTAGGATGCCGATGTTTTTTAGGCGTACTGTCAGGCTCATATTGATACCTCTATAATCTTTATTGTATCCTTGCTAAAAATGTTGATTACTTTAGAAAAATTGTAGTGAAATCCATCAATTACGCAATAAAGATTGGTTTGCAGTGAGAATAGGTATTTGCTGAGTTTTGAAATCGCTGTCGTTTGTTATTAAGGTGAATCCGTTGTTTTTGCAGATGTCTGTTATGACCTGATCGTTGAAGTCGTAATCACCAGTGATATAATCATCGAGCAAGTTGTTCATTGACAGCGTTGTAAAACCACTTTCGATGCGTGTGCAGTGGCTTACAATTTGCTTAACACCCGCAGTAATATCTTCAGCAACAGGTTTGAAACTTGTGGTGCTGCGAAAATCTTTGAACGATCTGATATGCGGTGCGATGGCCCTCCATTTCGTCCGAGCATAAGCGTTGATGAATTCTGAAACGACAAGAACGTCAACGTAAATTCGACTGTTCGCTTTCAAGATACGTTCAAAAACTTGGGAGTAGATTTGTTTCCAACGGTCTCCTGGTTCCCGTGGACTGAACAGATACAACCAAATATTGGCATCCAGAAACAATTTGTCTTTAGAAGTAAAGTTGTGATGGTGCACCGAGATTGTTTTATACATCACCGACCTCATCACCCATTACTTCTCGAACTGCTTGGTTGAATCGCTCCGGGTCTTTGAAGTACAACTTGGCATTGTTAACAGCACTCCTCAACAATCTAAGATCATCTGGTTTGGCCTCCTCTACCTTCAACAGAGATTGGATTTTTTCTTCACTGAATGTGCCATATAACTGACCGATCGCGGTACTTAAGAAAGCCCCAGTTAGTGCCGTGACATTGTGAAACGAGAGTACAACCTCTTGATCCGCTTTAAGGGCGGTGTCAAGAAGGTTATAAATCTTCTGGCCATCATCGGTAGCGACGCAAAAGGGGCTGCCCACGATTTCAAACATGGATATTTGAATGTTTTCTGACACGGTTATCTTCTTAGAAAATGTTTTCTGTTTAGGTGTGATTTTCACACCGTTACCTCTATAATTGTCATTGTATCATTACCGAAAATGTCTACGACTTTAACAGCGATTTTGCGCCGCCCAGTGGAACATTCGTGGGCGACGCTGGTTAATTCTAATGAGCGGTCTTTCTTAGTGCGGAAGCTTTGCCACTCGTTTTCAAAGACGTAATCGCCTGTCCACTGCTCTTGCCATTCGCCTGTGTCCGGATCTTGCACGCGGATAATCTCTTGTTTGCTCTCGAAGTCAAAATCAACAGACCAATAGTCGATCCAGTCTGTCCAGTGTTTGGTTAGTACCTCACGCTTCACAATCCCATCTGCGTCTTTGCTGACCTTTACGACTTGTCCCGTCTCCACTACGATTCGACTGCTCCTATTTTTGAGTGTCTGTTCAGCGTGGGAGATGGAATCCTGTGCGTAAAAGACGGAAAAATCAGTTAGTTCTACTTCCACAGTTGGAGGTTCGTCTTCTCCACCCGTTGTAATATGAGGTTTGACTTCAATAAAAGCCATGTCGTGGAACACCACTTGATCTTGCTCTATTGCCCGTTTGTCAAACACCTCGGCGGGGATGATTTTTGGTGCGATGTCAATACCTTTGCTTTTCGCCTCGCCCAAGACATTCGGAAACAGTCCCATCTCAAACTCAAAACCGAGAACGTCTACACGGGTAATTTGATGCTTACGGCACTCAAGGATGATCTCCTCTACGAACAACCGCGTCACCGGTAGGTTGACGGGCCCGATTGCGACAAGTCGTCCTGCTTTTTTACCCTGAAAATTGGTAAAATCATCGGTCTTTTCGGCAGCGTAAGCGCGTAGGATGAGGTTAATGAACGCTTTTTCTTTCTCCATCGATTGTTGCTGCTGTTCTGCTTCTCGCAGGTTTGGATTGACACCGATGTAGTGCTGACGTTCATATTTGCCGAGGTTGAGAATTTCAAAGGCGCGGTAGTCTTTGCTGTCTGCTTTCAGTTGACGTTGGACTCCGATCATCCGTTTACGTGTGGTATGGATAGCGAACTTGCCAAGATCCGTAGCGATCCACTTACGTCCCAATTTTTCGGCAACGGCAGCGGTGGTCCCGGACCCACAGAAGAAGTCAGCAATGAGATCGCCTTCATTGGATGAAGCCCTAATGATGCGTTTAAGTAGATCTTCCGGTTTTTGAGTAGGATAGCCTATGCTTTCATTAGCTTGTGAGTTAATAGGAAAAATATCAATCCATATATCCTCCACAGGCTGGCCTTTAGATTCATCTAAGAATCTTTTTACTCTTGGTTTTCCTGACTGTGTGAAAACTATTAAGTCTTTTTTTAATCCTTCAGTAATTCGTTCTTGCGACCAAATCCAATGCTTACCAGGAGGCGGAGCCATTAATCCTCTATCACCAAAATATTTTGGTTCGCCTGCCCCTTTTTGTGTGAAATCTGCAAGTTGGTACCTTTGCCCTGTCTTTTCATCAATTAAATTGTAATGCGATTCTAAACGTTTTGGGTCATGTGATGTATATTGTTTATTATGTAGATAGTTAGCAGTTTTAGTGAAGAAATAAATCGTATCGTGAACATTACCAAATCCGTTAGCCTGTCCCTTAGACGATCTAATTTTCTGCCAGATTATTTCATTTACAAAAAAAGTTCTCCCAAAAACTTCATTCAACACCAAACGCATATATCCATTTACGCGCCAATCACAATGCACATAGATGCTGCCATCCTCTGCAAGCAAATCTCGCATCAACACTAATCGTTCATAAATCATGGCAATAAAGGAATCTGAACCTTTGCCCCACGTGTCACGATAAGCGATCTCTTCAAGGATATTTGGATCTTTGGTAAAAGTTTCCTCGCCAATTTCGATATCCATAGAGAAATCCGCGCCTACGTCAAAAGGTGGATCAATATAGATAAGTTTGAGTCCGCCTTGTGCTTCAATCTCGTCGTGCAGGGGTCCGTTCTTGAGCGATGACAAGACCAGTTTGTTGTCGCCCCAGATCAGTTTGTTTGTCCAGCCTTTGCGTTGGCGGCCGCGTGTATCAAATAAACCGAGCTGCATATTGTCGTCAGAGGGTTTTTCGGCGCGGGGTTCGTCTACGTGTTCAATCGTCTGGAAAGGAAGGACGATGTTGCAGACTTCGTTGGTTTTGCCGTTCCAGACGAGTTCTACCTCGCGTTTGTCTTCAAACAGTAGGAAGCGGTATTTGTCGGGCAGCGGTTTGTCTGCTTCAATAAAGCGGATGATTTCTTGTTGTTCTTGTTCGGTGAGTCGTGGCATAGGTTTATTCCGTTTCTTTTATGACTTGAACGACAGGATCTCCAATATTTACTAATGCTCTGCTTGAGGATAATAGAGATCTACTAAATGGCCCTTTGTCACCTGGTGAAAGAATCTTGTCTTCTGAGTATAAAACAGCTATATGTTCTTGAACATCATAAACCGATAAAGAAACAATAGGCCATTCAATCTTACCTAATTCTATAGACGTATCAGGATCTTTTACCGGAATAATTTCTGAGATATAAAATTCCATGCCGCCATCTACACCATCTGCCTTTCCTACATTTATTACGAGTGCCCTATCGCTTAAAATTCGTGCTACTTTACCGCGAATTGGTTGGGTTTGAGTCACTGTCTATCCCTCCTTGTATTTTAGATTCGAGTTTTTGCTTTAACTCTTCTACATCTTCAGGTACAATGTCTCTCCAATCTTCTAACGCATCATCTGCTGTGTTGAGTTGCTCAGTAACAATTGCGTCAAGTTTGGCAATGGTTACTCGAATGTCTTCAGAAGATTCTGAATTTTCTGTCAATTGTATCGCAGTTGAAGCCCGAGAGAGACTTTCGTAAAGAGAAACAAGCCGTCTGAATGCAGACCGAGCGTGTGGTTTAATCATTTCCTTTGCTGCTTCTTTAGCCGACTGTCGTCCAAAAATGAAGGAACCTGCAAGCCCAAACGCGAAGACGAGGATTTGCCAAAGGATGCTCTCTACAGGGGTCAAGGTTCGTGTAGTTGTTATATATACAACAAGAGCTGATATCCCTATTGCAACGAGGATGAGCAAGGCTGCCAGGATCCAATTTAAATTTTTCATAATTTATCAGCATATCAGAAAACGTAGACCAATTACCAAATGTTGGTGAGTCCGTAAGTTGACTCAATATGTGCTTTCATGCCTCTGTCCGTAACCTTGACAAGGTTTTTGAAGAAAGCCTCAGTTTCTTGAACGGCCTTGCTCGTTAGATGCCCTCTTTTACTCAACGATTGCGTCCAAGTGTTAGTGGGCATATCAAAACCGTGAGCGAAACTATGACGAACCTCTACTATATCGTCTAATTTTTCACGTTGAATCCATAGCAAGGTGTTAATTGGATCATATCCCGTGTACTCGACGAGAATATTGCGTGTATTTTCAGCATTTGGCGTATTAAATCTTGTTAAGGCATTCTCTGCCCTTTTCCGAGCGATTGTGTAAAGGGCACGAAATTTAGGGTCTGATGGATCCACTATTGCGTCGTAAAAGTCACGCACAAGATTTTTTATGTATGCATTCCATGCTGCGACATAAGCCGTAAGTCCTGCGTGGTAGTAAATCCGTATTTCATCAAGCGACATGGGACGTAATCGCCTATCTGTAGCTGCTTTACGAAGCGTCTGTATATGACTCGCTGAGGTTGTGTAAGTTGATGCTGCTGGTGATGGCACAAGAAACCTTCAAAGATAACTCACAAATTCGGTAAGTGCTTTTTTATATTTCTCTAAAGGTGCCGAATTGATTTGAACTTGTTTACCGTGTACCTTATGTGGTCCAGCTCGAAGGTTATCTAAAGGTATACCTTTGACTGTCATAACGATACAAGCACTGTGATAGTCAGGAATCTCTATGAACCTTTCACTCGGCTCCTCTTTCGGATTTGTGTATATCTGGCGATGCTTCTTGTGGAGATCATCTAATGTTGTTTTAATAGACTCGCTCACTGCTTCAAAAGCCCTACTTGCTTTACCACGATGGAGAGTTACACGATTACTAACAAAGATATGAAGTTTGGGTTTATCTAAATACTCATCGCTTGCTCTTTTAGCAAAGTTGATTCTCGCGTAAGTTCCTATTTTTGGATCATCCATACTATGGCCATAAAGTAGTGCGACGATATTCTCAATAGCTCGACGCGAACTATCATCGGGTGTAAAAGGGATAACAAGGTTTTCGGCTGCAGCGAGTGCTAATTGCGTATAAATAGCGAAACTCGGATTGCAGTCAATGATGAAAAGTGTGTCTCTGTTTCCACTCCGCTGGCGCAAAGCGGCGGTTAGATCCTTGATCCAACTGAGTACCTGTTTCCAAGCAGTTACAGGAATAGCGAGTTGAGAGGTTTGGCGAATCGCTTCTGAGAGGATTTCCAATAGATAATCACCACACACCAAACGTAAATTTGCTGGAAGTTTTTTGTTAAAGTCCCGAGGGTAACAAACGTAAGGAGACACATTCTTGATCGGTTCAAACGGGGAATTCAGTCGTGCTTCAAGGTAACCCGCGACTGTAGCACGCGGTGTTTGCCCTATTAGTTTATGTATTGGATCAAAATTTTTGCGTATCACACCATAACTGGATAGCAACATTTGGTCGCCGGTGTCAATTAAGAGTTCAGAGTCTAAGAGCAACATCTCAGAGATATTTGCTTGCGGGCAAAGGTCTATCACATAAACATCAGTGTCTGGGTAAGCGCGAGCGTACTCGGTTGCTGCAACAAAGCTTAAGAAACTCTTGCCAACACCGCCTTTATTGTTCCAGAATGCGTAAGCTGTCATAGTGCAACTCCCTCTCAAAAGTGAGAAAACTTGTGAAAAACTGCTTTAAATTCTAACACAAATTGGTATGGTATGTCAAGCGGTTTTCGCGCTTTATCAGAGCCGTTCAGTTTAGCAATTTTCTGTGGTGTTTCAGCATAAATGATATAAACATGCTGAAGAAACACCCAAGCAAAAACCCCTTACAGGGCTAAATCTTTTTTTAGCTGCATTTCTATAAACAGGTTTCCGTCGCTACGCGACTAAAGAGGTTTTTGAAGTCTTCAAGGTTTCCGTGTAAAATCCGGTTCGGTTAGGAAACCGAACCTACCGGGCCTGGTTATCCAAAATTGTTTGAAAAAATGGAAAATTGAAGGACCCCCTGGGGTCTTAGTCGCGATTCGGAGATCGCTTCTACTCCACAAATGCGTTTCAGGTCTTGTATTCTGTGAAGCCATCAAGCAGTTGCTGAAATGTTTGCGGTTTGTATACGTCAAAACTCTCTTGATCTACATAGATGAAATCATAGATAGTATTTGGTGAGAGGTTATTGACATCTTCACACCATTGGGATAAACGTTGCATCTTGCGGGGGACATCCAGATCTTCTCTTCCCTTTGTTTCAACGACAATTATCTGTCCATCTGTTAACTTGACGATAAAATCTGGGTAGTAGTTCGAGAGGTCGCCATCGGCGTTGATATAGTCGAGTTTGAAATGGACACTGAAGTAGTTTTTGGCATGGGAGACGACATCTGGGCAGTTTTCGAGGAATGCGGCAAACTCTAATTCAAAATGGCTATCGCCGGTGATTCTGTTGAACACAGATTTTTGCGGAATCAGGGACTCCTGCTCTTTCACTATAAAAGGACGTGCGTCCTGGGCCCGCGTTGTCTCGCTCAGCTGTGCCTCTCCTCTGTCTTGTATTGTTAAATCGTTGATGGCGTATTTGAACGTTTCCATGACGGTTTTTGTGGCAGGGAGTTCCGACAGATTTTGTAGGGTATTTGGATCCTCTAATATCACCGTTTCGCCGAAGAGTTGGTGCTGGACAAAGTCTTTGACCTTTCCATACAAGACATCGTAGCCGCTGACAAGCCGCAAGTCCTTGCAGATTGTCTCGGCAAAATAGCCGATCACGCTGCGGTAGTCTACGACTCCACTGCTATCCATCACTGTGGTGTGCGTAACCTCGCCGGTGGTCATGTCCTTAAACACAATTTCCCGTATTTCCGTTTCGCCAAACGCCTGATAGGTTACAGGAGAAAAATCGAGTTGTGTAACGTCCAAGTCTGCCAGATTGGTGTACTCGCGGTAGATGCGGCGTGTGAGTATCGGGATTTCAATATCAAGTGCGTCAATATCTTTGTTCACATTGGTTTTGTCCACTTCAATAACGATGGGTGCTTTCGGTTTTGTGCCTTCGCCCATGGGTTTGCGTTCCAACTCGACCCCTTCCGATTTAATGGATTCAACAAATTCCATGAAGGCATCAGTGCCGATAACGCTCACTGTCTCCTCCGCTGTACCGGCGTACATCAGACGTAGCCCGCGCCCCAAAGTTTGCTCTGGTAAGATATTGGGTTTAGCCGAATACGCGCGCAGCCCGACAATCGTCGTTACATTCTTGACATCCCATCCTTCTTTGAGCATCAGGACAGAGACGATCGCCTTATAGGGACTCTCCAGCGAATCAATGTCATTTGCCTGTTTACGGAGTTTCTCCAATTCTGCTTGCTTTTTGCTGGATTTTGCTTCAGAGATGTCACCGCTTCTGTTGGTATGAATTACCAGTACGGCATCTTTGAGCGCAGGATGCAGGTTTTCGAGATGCGCTGCCACTTCGTCGCAGTTCTGGGTATTATCGGTCATTACGAACAGGATAGCTTTCTTCCCCATCTTTTCATGTTCTTCGGCTGCTTTGCGCCATTCAATGACCCCAAGTTCAAGGTAGTCTGCATATTTCTCAGTGTACTTCACACTCTGTCGTTCAGCAAGCTTTGCTCTGCTCTCTGCATTGGGTAGCACGGGGTGTTTGACAACATTTTGCGAGATCGCCTCTACGAGTGGATAATCTGAGACTGTTTGCGCGAAAATTGCTCCGTTATTATGCTTGGGCGTGGCACTGACATCCACCTGCAACGCTAACTCGCTACCTTTTTGCAAGAGGCGGTTGTGAATATCCTCAATAGATTTGAACCACGCCAGTTTGGGATCGTGGACGTGATGTGCCTCATCGTTGAGGATCATCAGTTCGTCAATGTCGCGGACGATGTCTCCGAGATCCACCTGAGAGTCTGTTGTTGCTCCCGTCGGTTTCTTACCCAAGAAGTAGTCCATACTACTGTCATCATCTGGGGACGGTGGGGATTGATCGCTGGAATAGACGCGGTGGATATTGGTGAGAAAGATATTGCCGGTGGGACGGACGGTACGTACCTCGTCCTGTACATGTAGGGTGAGTTGAAAATCATCACGCCAATTGTTTCCTTCAAAGCCGTCATCGGGCAACACCGGATCGTCAAAGAAAATACGTAATCCTTGAAAATCGTGGTAGAGACGGTCGAGTACAATGATATTGGGAGCAATGACGAGGAAATTACGCGAAAGTTCAGAGTCCTGTTCATACAACTTGTGAAAGAAGCTCCACGCGATGGCAAGGCTCATCACCTTTGTTTTTCCCGTGCCTGTCGCCATCTTTATCACAAACCGCCGCCAATCTTCGTCAAACATGCTCGCCGAGACAGCACCGGAACTGTCAAACCGCATCAGGTCAAATTTATCCCGGACCTTGACGACATCGTATAGGTAGATGATGGTTTCGATTGCCTCACGTTGTGCGAAGTAGTACTGAAACTCGCTGGTCGTTCCATCTGTCTGTTCTTGTAAATGTGAGTTATTGAACCACCAATTGAGGAGTGCTTTGCTTGTTTCGGTAGCACCATTGTAGTTGTCGTCACGCCACGTTTTGACCTGCTCGCGGATCTTTCGCACGAGTGGCGGGAGTAGCATTTCGTAGCCCAAATCAAACAGGAGTGTCTGATCTGGGAGCCAACGCACCGAAGGATCAATAATTGCGTGTGGAGATTCAGGAAAATCGGGGTGTAAAGCCATGATTGTCAGTTGTTCTTTGTGGATTTCTGTTTTTCGTGGCTCTATTGTATCAAAAGCGGATTGGAATTACAAGCGAAATATGGGAAGGAGCCAGGGCTATTCGGTAATTGACGGGCAATGAATTGCCCTACTACAAACGGGTGGGCTCGTAGTAGTGCGATTTATCGCACGTTCCGACATTACCGAATGAATAAATTAATCCTCATGAAACCGCACCATAGGTGTTAATTTAGGGATTTTAGGTGGCGTTTTAGCAGAAAATATAACATGCCGCCCTTACAGGGCTGAGAAGACGGGGAACCGCGTTTCTATAAACATTCTGAAGAAACACCCAAGCAAATAAACCCTACGGGACTGAAGAGGTTTTTGAAGCCTTCAAGGTTTCCGCGTAGTATCCGGTTCGGTTGGGAAACCGAACCTACCGGGCCTTGGTCTGAGGCGGTTGTTCTTTTTAAAATTGACACCTATGGTGCGTTATTGCAGCAGTTCCACGAATGCCTCAATATCTGTTGTTGGGGCTTGGCAGGCGTAGTTTTCGCAGACGTACGCTGTTGCGGTGTCGTCAACTTGGGTTTTGCCAGCGAGCAGTGGTAACGTCTGTCCGTCTGCGGATTCGCTTAAGGCGACGATTTTGTTGGGTTGATAGGTGCCGTGTAATGCTGCTAACATCGCCTCTGTTTTTGGATCGCCTTTCTTACCGACGAGGGCGATTTCTTTCGGTGTTGCTAATAAGAACGCTAACTCACAGAGCAGTTGGCCCGATCCTGAAGGCATCCGTTCCATCTGAGTAAAATAAAGCTTCAAGGTCTCGGCGGCTTTGTCTTGGAATTCGGGGTTATCGAGGTGTTTGGCGAGACGTAAGAGACTGTGGATCGCCATGGATGCTCCGGAAGGTGTTGCCCCGTCGTAGGCGGATTTGGATTGGACGATCAGCACTTCGTGTGCTTTGCCGGTGAAGAAGAAGCCGTCGCCTGCGTCGTCTCCGAATTGGTCAATCATGATATGGGCGAGGCGTTCTGCTTCGGTGAGCCATCGCGGTTCAAAACTGGCTTCGTAGAGTGCGATGAGTCCAGCGATGAAGTAGGCGTAATCCTCAAGATAGGCGTTGAGATGGCTTTTGCCGGCGCGATAGGTGCGTAAGAGGAGACCGTTGGCTTGGGATAGCGTCGTCAAGACGAATTCGGCAGATTTCTTACACGCCTCAAGGTATTCCGGTTTTCCTGTGAGTTGGTATCCCATCGCCATGCCGCGGATCATGATGCCGTTCCAACTGGTCAGGATTTTGTCATCGAGTCCGGGTTTGATCCGTTTCTCTCTCTCTTCAAAGAGTTTCTGTCTCGCGTCTGCGAGGCGCGTTTCCAAGTCTTCAAGTTCGATTTGCAGCTTTCGTGCAAAGATGTCGGGTGGTACTTGGACGTGGAGGATGTTTTCGCCTTCAAAGTTCCCTTGTGGCGTGATGTCGTAGTACTCGCAGAAGATTTCGGCGTTCTTTTCGCCGATGATGTCTTCGACATCGTTGGGTTCCCAGACGAAGAATTTGCCTTCTACGCCTTCACTGTCGGCATCTTGTGTGGAGTAGAAACCGCCGTTTTCTGCGTCGTACATCTCTCGGAGGACGTAATCGAGGGTTTCGGTGGCGATGTGGTGATAGAACGGTTTTCGCGTGGCTTGGTATGCCTCGAAATAGGCGACGACGAGTTGTGCGTTGTCGTAAAGCATCTTCTCAAAGTGTGGGACGAGCCAGTGTGCATCGGTGGAGTAGCGATGGAAACCGCCGCCGAGTTGGTCGTACATGCCGCCACGTGCCATTTTTTCTAAGGTGAGTTCCACCATCTCTAAGGCGTTTGCGTTGCCGCTGTGATGCCAATAGCGGAGGAGGAAAGGGAGTCCCATGCTGGGTGGAAATTTGGGGGCAGTGCCGAAGCCGCCGTATTGCGTATCGAATTGGGAACGGTAGTGTTGGAATGCGTTGTCCATCAATTGTTCTGTGAGTTCATTTTCGTGCGGATCGACGACGTTGCTCATCCGGTTGAGCTGTACTGTGAGTTGATCAGCTTGTTCTAATACTTGTGCATTTTTGTCGTTGAATGCCTCTGCTACAGCTTCCATCACTTTAGGGAATCCGGGTCTGCCGTATCGGTCAGTGGGTGGATAATAGGTGCCGCCGTAGAAGGGTTTGAGGTCGGGTGTGAGGAAAACGGTCATCGGCCATCCGCCTTGACGGGTCATCATTTGGACGGCGTTCATGTAGATTTCATCTAAATCGGGACGTTCTTCTCTATCGACTTTGATGTTGATGAAAAGTTGGTTCATGATTGCTGCGATGTCTTCGTTTTCAAAGGATTCGCGTTCCATGACGTGGCACCAGTGGCATGCGGAATAGCCGATGCTGAGGAGTATAGGCTTCTGCTCTTGTTTGGCACGCGTCAAGGCTTCTTCACCCCACGGATACCAGTCAACGGGGTTATGTGCGTGTTGGAGTAGATAGGGACTTGTTTCGTGGATAAGGCGATTGGTGTGCTTCGGTGCATCGTGCATTTGTGTTTCTCCAATGTGTCGGATTTTATAACGCAGCAGGCATTTGGGGACGCAAGATAACGGGCGGGACTACAATATCCCACCCTATCGGTGAGGGGATACCGCTACGGGGATTCGAACCCCGGTTTGATGGCTGAGAACCATCCGTCCTAACCCCTAGACGATAGCGGCTTATTGATAGTTATAGAAAAGAACTGCCCGGGAAGGACTCGAACCTTCACTACATGGTCCAGAGCCATGCGTCCTACCATTAGACGACCGGGCATTAATATCGGGTGTATAGCCGCGCCCTGTTTTTACGCGCTTTGGTTTACCATACTGGAGAGGATACCGAGGATTCTATCGCTCTGCCGGATCGGATAGATGTCGATATCGATATGCAGATTGTTTTCTGTCAATTTGAGGAATTGCCAATCGACTCCTGTTGTCGTGGCACCATATATACACGGGATGTCGTTCCCTTTTTCCTGATTGAAACGTTGTGCAGCGATCATTTCGGCAACACACTGCCCGAGTCCGAGTTTTACATCGGTATTTTTTGCTTCAACAAGGACGATGACGGGTGCCTCTAAGAAAAGTTGGCCTGGCGATAAACTGACTAAAAAATCACAAACACCCGTTAGATCGCTTTCAATATCAACGTTAAAGTCGATCCCAGAAAAAAAACTGATGCGATGGTCGAATTTTTCCCGAAGTTCAACAAGGATATCGGCAACAATGAGTTCGGAGCGTGCTTTCTCTGTTCCGATTGCGGCTGCCAAAGGAACCTTTTTTCCTAACCCTGTTGTGAGATAATCACTCGGGGTGATCGGTTCTGTTTGAGAAAAGATACCCGCCGATTCAACCTTTTCCAATTGAAACGTCGTTAACACTGATTCCAAGGTGAAGTTGCTATAACTCATCTAATCTTCGGGCATGAGACCCAATGCTTTAGCGTTGGGAGGAATGCCCGTTCCTATAGTTGAAGTTAAGACGGGTTAGCACTTTACAGTCTGATACTTTCGCATTTTGACAAAGACGCTGGTTTCCTTCCAAAG
>JAJDXV010000178.1 GCA_022823085.1 Candidatus Poribacteria bacterium | reverse complement strand
GGTGTTGTGATAAAATACCTCCATACACAGATTTTTTTTACCGTAAAGTGTAAAAAAATATATGGAGGTATTTTATGAAATGTGGATACACCCGAAAATGGGTCCATCCAAAGAAAATGATAACACAGTTTTCAGAAACTTTCAAGGATGTTGACGTGAAAAAAACGAGTCTCCGAAATCTACTGCTCGTTGTCTTGGCAGTCGCTGCGGCGAAAACGTTTCGCATCAACACGATCGCATCGCGTTTACCCATCGTCGTCAAAAAAGAGAAGTCAAAACAAAAACGGTTGCTCCGGTTTCTTGAAACACCTTTACCCCTTGATGCCCTCATGAAGGCATGGTGTCTTTTCGCATGTCGCTCGGTCTGGCGAAGGACACAAGATTATTTCTATGTGATCGTTGATGAGACCGATCTCCCTAACGGATGGAAAGCAATCGTGGCATCCATCCCTTTTCGCAACCGGGCCATACCCATCTTCTGGCACGTCTATGAAGATGAAGAAATACGAAACATGACCTATAAAAGTCATAATATCATCATTCAGGACTTCTGCCTGAAAGTCAATGATCTAACACTCAGCGTTCTCCGAAATAAGAAACAGAAACCCTTGTTCATCTTTGACCGTGGGTTCGCACGCGCACAATACGTCATCGGTTTTCTCAAAGCAAAAGACATCGCCTTCGTCATGCGTATCTGTCGCAACGTCGGAATCAGACACCAAGGAAATACCAAGAAACTTGATGACATGGACCCAGGCGGATATTCAAACGTGCTTTATCATAAACAACACCAGATACAACTCAATCTTTATATCTACAGAAACGAAGATTTCAAAGACCCGATGTATCTCATCTCCAATGTTTATCAAGGCGCTGAAATCTACGATTGCTACAAACGCAGAATGCAGATTGAACACGGATTCCGAGACATCAAGACGCGCTTCGGATTCCGGCACATCGTTTTGAAAAAGCCTGAGAAAGCACGCATCCGGCTTTTATGGTTCATTGCCTGTCTGACTTATGGGCTAACTTTTCTCTGTTATGAGAAGACCATACAACCCGTGGCAGAGCATCGAAATACAGCGCGGAAACTTCATGCTGTTATTACCTTGATAAAGGACGTTTTGATGGAGACTTGGACTTCTCAAGCACTCCTAACTTCTCTCGCGGACTATCGATGTAGAGGGGATACGGACTTAGCAACCTATTGACTTTCTCACACACACAACAACCTATAACAACTATAGTCTATACTCAGAAAAAAATGGGGGTAAATGAAATAGCAAATTAATTTGCAATGGCGGTGAAAAATATGATAGAATAGCATTAATTATAGCGTTGTATACAGAGAGGAAAACGATGGATTATACAGCATTGCCGCTCCCAGAACCTCAGCAAGAAGAGATTCATAGGATATTGTCTGACGCTGACGAGCGTGCTGGTGGCGTGAATAACGATGCTATGTTGCGAAGTCTACAAGAACTCGCTACGGACGATGCGGATACCCAATCCCGTTTTTCAGAGATCGTCATCCCCGTGTTAGAAGCCGCCCTCAATTCACCGAATCCTGAAACCGCCCTAAATCATTTTTCCCGATTCGCGCAAGTCATGTTCAATCGTAGATGGCTCTACCGCCTCCTACAAGACGCTCCGTTCCTTTTGGATCCAGTTATCTTCTGTTTCGGTGCGTCCACGTACCTGTCTGAAACGCTTATTCGCAATCCGGAATATTTCTATGATATTATCGACGCAAATGTGATGGGGGTCGTGAAGACTTCGGAGATGATGTACGAAGAGCTTGCGCGCTCGCTTTCGTATTTCGAGTCGGTGGATCAGAAACTCCGTGTGCTTCGACGCTATAAACGACGGGAGACGCTGCGTATCGGACTGTGCGATCTGCTTAAAGCGGTGGATGTCAAAACGACGACTTGGGAGTTGAGCAATCTTGCGGAGGCAGCGTTGCAACACTGCTACGAGATCGGACGCGATCAGGTTATACAACCGAAGTACGGAACGCCGCTGAATGAAGACGGCGACGCGCCGTGCCGTTTCGCGATTATCGGTATGGGGAAATTGGGTGGCTATGAACTGAATTTCAGTTCGGACATCGACCTTATCTTCGTGTACTCGGACGACGCAAAAACGGATACCGGCACTGAGAATAGCGAGTATTTCGCACGATTCTGCGAATTCATCATCAAGGCGATGAGCGAGATTACGCCAGAGGGTTACGTGTTTCGGGTTGACATCCGTCTACGTCCGGAAAGCAGTGCGGGTGTGATTATCCGTTCGATGGAGAGTTACGAAAGCTACTACGAAGGTTGGGGGGATCTGTGGGAACGTCAGGCGTTAATCAAAGCGCGTCCGGTCGCTGGCGATATGGCGTTTGGCGACGAGTTCATCCGTATGATTCAACCTTTTGTGTATCAACGCTATTTAGACGGTGTCACGCTCGGCGAGATTAAGGCGGACATCGGACGGACTAAAGTGCGGATAGAGGAGCGGCTCGTCGGTGAAGGTGCGAATCTGGAAAAACATGTCAAACTCGGTCCGGGGGGTATCCGTGATATAGAGTTCACGGTGCAGTGTCTGCAGATGATTCACGGTGCGAAGCGGAAATCGTTGTGTTCACATAACAGTCTCGAAGCGATCTCGGCACTCAAAGAGAACGAGCTGCTTACTGCCGAAGATGCGGATGCGCTCGCAGCTGCGTATCGGTTTCTACGCTCCGTTGAGAACGGTATCCAAGTTGAAGCGGATCAGCAGCGGTATTCAATTCCTGAAAGAGCGGCTGAAGAACGTGAACTTGCGCGTCGTGTCGGCTACCAGCACACATCGGAGCGGGATGCGTTGGTGGCATTTCGGCAGGACTACGGTAAGCATACCGAACGCGTGCGCGCTATTTTTCAGAAGATTACTGCGACGACAATTGAATCCGAAGACGGACTCGACATCAGTGTTCTGCTTTCCGAAGAGGATCCGAAACAGTTAGAGACGTTTTTAAGTACGTTCCGTTTTGAAAACGTGCGGGAGTCGCAGCGTCTCCTCAGACGGCTTGCGAACGGCGGTGAAGGGATCCAATTCTCACCGAGCGTCAGACGTACCTTCTTCAAGCTGGCACCGGCGCTCTTAAACATTTTACGTGAATCCCCGAACCCGGATATGGCACTCCGCTATCTCTCAGCATTTACGGATAAAGTCGGTGCGCGGAGTAGCTACTACACGATGTTCGCCGAGAAACCGTCAACGCTTGAAGTGCTCACGCGTGTCTGCGGTACGAGTCTCTACCTCGCCGATATGCTTATTGCAAGTCCGGAACTCTTTGATTTACTAACGGTGCCGACACTCATAGAACGTTCTAAGACACTCGCTGAGAAACAGTCGGAGGCGTTACAAATTGTTTCGGAGGCACCAGCGGGGCGGACTTTTCCGATGCTGCGGCGGTACAAGAACGACGAGATTTGGCGGATCGCCTTAAGGAACATCCTCGGCAATGCGACGCTCCCGACGACGACAGAAGAACTGTCTGACTTAGCAGAGGCTGTGTTGCAAGCGATCTATTCCGAAATCGAAGCCGAACTTCGCGAAGAACACGGTACGCCTCTGAACCCGGACGGTACACCGGCGACCTTCGCTATCGTTGCGATGGGTAAGTTCGGCGGACGTGAACTGAACTTCAGCTCAGATTTAGATGTGATGTATGTCTATTCGGAAGACGGCGAAACGACAAAAGGTATGCCGAATGTCGAGTTCTTTGGGGCTGTCGGGTTGGAATTGGTAAACCGGCTTGCTGGGAATCAGGGGATGGGTATCTATGAAGTCGATCTGCGGCTCCGTCCATACGGAACGGGGGGTGCAATCGCGCTGTCGTTGGCAGGATATCAAAACTATTACGCTAACACCGGAGAGGTCTGGGAACGTCAGGCGTTAACGCGTGCGCGTGTTGTCGCTGGCGACATCGAAGGTGTTGGGAACCGATTTTTGGAGATTGCGCACGGCTTCTGCTATGGCGGTTCAATTACATCTGAGGAGATCGCACAGATTGTACATACCCGGAAACGGAAGGAAGCGCAAGCGATGCGTCGGCCCTCTACGCGACGCAGAGGACGCAGTAAAACGCAGGCACCGATTGCGAATGTCAAATCGGGCTACGGCGGACTGGTCGATATTGAATTCGCTGTGCAGACGCTTCAACTTGTATATGGTGGAGAAGCACCCTCTGTCCGTGTCCAAAATACGCCGCTCGCGATTGCGAAATTACATGACATCGGCGTGTTGACTGCGGCGCAGCGTGACGAACTGTCGGAGGCGTATCTATACCTTCGGCGCGTTGAGAATGCATTGCGGATTGTGCACGATCGCGCACTCGATGCACTTCCGAAAAACCGAACGGAATTGGCGCAGCTCGCACGACGCCTCGGATATGAGGAGACCGAAGATATATCTATTGTGGACGCATTTCTGCAGGATTACGGCAAGTGGACGGAGACGACGCGTTCGCTCTTTAATCAGATTTTGGTCGATTAACGCTATAAACACCCCCCTCACTATTTAACCGAAAATCCTGTATTCAAAATACCAGAAACACCAACCGATTACAGCCCCTAAGAGAATCATAAGAAATGGCAGCACTTTAAGGGCTCGACCCAGTTTTGATTTTTTAAACACCTGTAGTTCTTCCTTATATTCTCTCTTATATTTCTTGAAAGCAAGTCTATACCAAAATATCCAAGTGATAAGTGCTGCGAGCCCAAGTATTGATACAACGAATAAAAGGAGTTTTTCTGTACCGGGTGAAATAGGTGAGATTTGCAGACCGGGGATCAGCCTATAAAACAGGATTCCGAGAATAGCGAAGAGCAAGCTCAATAGAAATAACGTTGCCCACATAAAATTTCTCAACGACTGTTTTTTCTCTTTGGCGAGTTCGTTTTCCATATCCAGACGTTCCTCTGTTGGAAGGTTTTTGTAGCATTGTAACACGAATCCGAAAAAATATCAAAAGGCTGAAAATTTCGCTTGAGAAATCGTGGTGAACCTGTTAGAATAGATGCCAATTCTTTTTCGAGTAGGGAGAAAACTTATGGTATTTGGACAAGGAACACATCAGTATACTGTAGCGGAAAATTGGTGGACACTGCCAGAGGGTTGGGAATTCGGCTGGATTCCTGCTGTCGCGGTTGACTCACAGGATCGCGTTTACGTCTATAGTCGAAGCGAACATCCGATGGTCGTTTTCGATCGAGACGGTAACTTTATTGATTCTTGGGGTGATGACATCCTCAAGGATGCACACGGTATTTTCATTGATGCCGATGATAATATCTATTGTACGGAACGCGAAACGCACGTCGTGCGTAAATTCAATACCGCTGGGGAACTGTTGATGACGCTCGGTACGCCCGATGTCCCCGGTGGTGAGGGTGAACCGTTTAACCTTCCGACAGATTTGGCACTTGGTCCTGATGGCGAGATGTATATCAGCGATGGCTATGGAAACGCTCGCGTCCATAAATACTCACCCGATGGTGAACTGATTAAATCGTGGGGACAACCTGGTACAGGTCCCGGGGAATTCGATCTGCCGCACTGCGTCAGGGTCGATCCACGCAACAGACTTATGGTTGCTGACCGAGAGAACAATCGTATCCAGTTCTTCACACTCGACGGCGAGTATATTGAGGAATGGGGCGACCTACTGCAGCCGGACACGATCTATATCGACGATGACGATCTGGTCTATATCGCTGAGTTGGGGCAGCGGGTTAGCATCATGACGCTCGACGGCGAAGTCGTTTCACAATGGGGTAGCGAACGCGGGAGCACTGTCCCGGGTGAGTTCTTCGCATGTCCACATGGGATATGGTTAGACTCACAGGGTGATATATATGTCGGCGAGGTCCAAGCGGATGCACGCTTGCAAAAATTTATTCGGCAGCGATAAAAGTTAACAGCTATCCGTACGGTTTTCTACGAAAACCTTTCAGTTGTTAGTTAAAGAGACATTTGATTACCGACAGCGTTTTTTACCTGATTTAGGGATCGCGAGCACAGCTCGCTCCTACCAGAAGAGACTATTGGTGGATAGCGACAAAACCCGCGCCTGCCATCATCTCCGCGTGCGAAAGACGCGTTGTAAGGTTGAAGCACTATGGCAGAAAGACTCTCGTTTTTCGAGAAAGTGAATACGGATTTTGACAGGGCTGCGCGATTTACGGACTACCCGTGCGGCTTATTGGAGCAGATAAAGATCTGTAATAGTTCCTGTCATTTCACGTTTCCGCTTAAGCGGGATGATGAGACTATTGCAACGATCCACGGCTGGCGTGCGGAGCATAGTCACCACAAACTCCCGACGAAAGGTGGGATTCGTTATAGTACGCTCGTTGATGAGGACGAAATCATGGCACTCGCGGCACTGATGACGTACAAGTGCGCGATCGTTGATGTTCCGTTCGGTGGGGCGAAAGGCGGTATCCAGTTGGATAGGAGCCAGTACTCGGAGAGCGAATTGGAGCGTATTACCCGCCGTTATACCTACGAATTGATCCAAAAAAATTACATTGGCCCGGGGGTAGATGTACCGGCACCGGATTTCGGGACGGGTGAAACCGAAATGGCGTGGATTTTCGATACTTATGCCACCATGGCACCAGATAAGCTTAACGCCATTGCATGCGTCACAGGCAAACCGATCGAACAGAACGGGATTCACGGACGGAGAGGGGCTACCGGACGCGGTGTCGTCTACGGTTTGGAAGAGGTGTGCAGTATTGAAGAAGATATGAAGCCGCTTGGGTTGACAACCGGCCTACAAGGAAAAAGCGTGGTTGTGCAAGGGTTCGGGAATGTCGGGTATCACGCGGCGAAGTTTCTGATGGAGGCAGATGCCCGCGTTATCGGGATTATTGAGCGCAAGGGTGCAATCCATAACCCGAAAGGCCTTGATGTTGAGAAAGTTGCGGCGCATCGCGCGGAAACCGGGTCCATCTGTGGTTACCCGGATGCAGCACTTATCGAAAAACCGAGTGCCGGTTTAGAATTAGCCTGCGACATCCTCATTCCTGCTGCACTTGAGAACCAACTGACAGCGGAGAACGCGCCTCGGATTCAAGCATCTATTATCGCGGAAGCCGCGAACGGCCCTACCACACCAGCCGCCGACGATATTTTCCAAGAACGCGGGATTATGATTATCCCGGATACCTACCTCAATGCCGGTGGTGTCACTGTCTCCTATTTCGAGTGGCTTCGGAATCTCTCGCACGTGCAACTCGGACGGCTCGGTAAACGGTTTGAAGATAGTACGCAGCACGCCATGCTTCATGCGGTTGAAAGAGCGACCGGTTATCAATTCTCGGAGGACGAGCGGCAGTTAATACACGGTGCGGATGAAGAAGATTTGGTCAATTCTGGGCTTCAGGATACAATGATAAGTGCCTATCAGGAACTCCGTGAGACCCGCATGCAGCACACAAATAAAAATGATGACGTGGATTGCCGAACAGCGGCATTCATCAATGCGATCCATAGAATCGCGCAGTCGTATATGCAGCTCGGAATTTTTCCGTAAAAATCGTGTTAGGGGGCGTAGGAATGGCTTATAGCGATTTTACCTTAGAAAGCGTATTGTCAACTTTTCAATTGGAAAAGATTGAATCCATCGGTCTTTTTTCTGAAATAGAGCCAGTATCGCCGCGCCCACATTTCAAATCAGAATTGGCGGAAAAGGCAACCCTGGCGGCTACTATTGGAACAGAGAAAGCCCGTTCGGAACTGATCGTCGCCGATGTACTATTTGAACTCCGCAAACATTTGAACTGCCGCATCAGTCTTTTTTCTCGCATTGATTTCAGCGTCGATGCTGAGAACGACTTGACAGGCGTATGCGATTTTTTGATAAGCCTGTCTCCAGGGCAATTGTTGGTGGATGCACCTGTCATCCTCCTTGTCGAGGCAAAAAAAGAAGATTTGATCGGTGGGCTCGGGCAATGTACGGCTGAGATGCTTGCCGCCCAACGGTTTAATGCGAAAAAAGGCAACAACATTTCCTGCGTTTATGGGACTGTCACTTCAGGTACAGACTGGCTGTTTCTCAAGTTGCAGGAAACGCACCTGCATATTGATTTGACAATCTATCCTATCGTGCTGTGCGATAAAATTCTCGGTATTCTTTCAAGCATGGTAGCCCAAGAAGCGTAAGATATTTACACGACATCAGATGGAGGGAAAATGATAGCCTTAAGTGTAAACGTAAATAAAATTGCAACGTTGCGAAACTCACGGGGCGGTGATGTTCCGGATGTGCTTACCGCTGTGGATACCTGCATCGCTGCGGGGGCGCAAGGTATCACTGTCCACCCGCGTGAAGATGAACGCCATATCATACCTAAAGACGTTACGGACATCGCCGAACGATTAAAAGAAATCAATACCGAAAAGACACCCACCATCGAATATAATATTGAAGGCGATCCGAGACCCGATCTTATTGATAGCGTGCTACGTACGAAACCGACGCAATGTACGCTTGTCCCCGTCGTCGCTGGCGAAATCACCAGCCATACCGTTTGGGACATCCGTAAAGACGGCGATCTGCTGAAACCGATCATTAGAGACCTGAAGGCTGCCGGTATCCGTGTGAGTCTGTTCAGTGGAACGGATGTTGAACAGATAACGCGGATGCTTGACATCGGTGCGGACAGGATCGAACTCTACACCGCGCCGTACGCGATGGCAGCAACGGCGGCAGAGATTCAACGCGAATTTGGATTGTTAGAGACTGCATCGTCAAAGGCGGTCGAGTTAGGACTTGGTGTTAATGCCGGACACGACCTGAACCTCGACAACCTACCGTTGATGCAGAAGTTACCGGGCTTGCTCGAAGTTTCTATCGGGCATCACCTCATGGCAGACGCGCTCTACATCGGCATGGAAGCTGCTGTGAAAGCGTACCGAGGTGCGCTGGGGCAACAGGTAACATGAGATTACATAAGACGTGTGCCATCTTTGATTTAGACGGCACGATTATCCGCGCTTCTTCAGAGCAGGTTTTTCTGTCAACGCTACTCAGTCAGGGCGAGATCCCGACAGCGAACCTGTTGGCATGGACTGCACACTTTCTAAAGGTTAAGTCGCTGTCAGTGGCGAAAACGAACAAAGTCTACTTGCGTGGTTTGGCGGTGCAACCGGTTCACGAGATTGCGCGACGTTGTTTTGTTGAGGTACTTCGTCCAAGCATTGCGCCGCATATCTCCGAATTGATACACTTGCACCGCGCCGAAGGGCGGACGGTTATCCTGATGTCGGGTTCGTTGTCGCTCCTCGTTCGCCCTTTTCATGAGCATTTTGAAACCGATTTGATGGTTGCACACGAGCTGGAAGTGGTTGACGGACGGTTCACGGGGCAGCGGAGCAGTTTACACCCTTATGGTGAGAACAAGGCGAAACTTGCCGAACAACTCGCAGCGGAACACGGGTTCGATCTGAGTCATTCTTATGCGTATGGCAACCACCACACAGACGCACATAAATTGGCGTTGTTTGGTCATCCAGCTGCCGTTAACCCTGACCGAAAATTATGGAAAATCGCAAAAAGGAACGGATGGGAGATCGTGGAATAATTGATACGATGCGACTTGAAAAATATATCGCCACCTCAGGGATCGCCTCTCGTCGGGCGGTGAAAAAGCGTATCCGTGCAGGGTTGGTTACCGTCAACGGCGAACCTATCTTTGTGCCGGGGCATCCGATTGATGTCGAAACGGATACCGTTGTCTTTGAGGGGCAACCTGTCGAACCGCTGACGGAACACCTCTATCTGATGCTGAATAAACCGCCGGGGTACTTGACGACGCGTCGCGATGAACGCGGGCGTCCTACGGTCATGCATCTTGTTGCAGACCTTCCGAATAGCATTTATCCGGTCGGACGTTTGGATTTAGAGACAGAGGGGCTGCTCATCTTCACGAACGACGGTGATTTCGCCTACCGGTTGCTACATCCGAGCCATGAGATTGAGAAGACCTATCTGGCGTGGGTGAAGGGAATACCGAACGAGACAGCAGTTGAACGGTTACGTCAAGGTGTGACGATTCCGAGTGGGAAAACGGCACCGGCGAAGGTTAAACGTTTAAAAACGAGCAGAGATGAAGCGTCAACACAGTTTGAAGTGGTGATTCATGAGGGTAAGAAACGGCAGGTACGTTTGATGTTCAAGGGGGTCGGGCATCCGGTCATCCGTTTGAAGCGGACACGGCTCGGCAATTTGGGGTTGGGTAATCTCCCGCAGGGTCAGTATCGGTTTTTGACTGCGTCGGAGGTTACGGCGTTAATGGCGTTGTAGATGGTTTAAGGCGGGGTTAGAAACCCCGCCTGCGGTATTGTTACTCGGCTCCCGCCAACTGTTTTACTCGCGTCAACATCGCCTCAGCGTTCTGTTTGATCATAGCGTCACTGGTATGATTGGCCAGCTTATCAAGGACGGAGATGGCGCTGTCGTAATCCTCTTTGAGCGCATACGTGACACCGAGATAATACTGTGCGGGTTGATTGAGGTCGCTGTTCGGGTACTCGTCTACCACAGTTTTGAAGTGGAGGATCGCCTTTTCATAGTAGGTCGCCATTTCTTCAGCGTTTCCAGCGGTTTCACCCTTTGTGGCATAAGCGAGTCCGAGTTGGTTGTGCAAGTTTGGTATCAACCCTGTTCTATTTTTGGGGTCGAGTTCGATGGCTTTCTCGCTGAGCGGGAGTCCTTTTTCAAGCTGCATGCGTTGAAAATAAGTGAGTGCGGCTTGTGCGTTAAGTTTTGCGTCTTCTGGCATTTTCTCGAGTTCAGCGAGCTGCGCCATGAAGATTTTCTCTTTTTCTATGGCGGACTCCATAATCGGTGAAAACTGTGCGGGCAGTAGGAATCCGGAAGCCTTCTCGATAAGCCCCCCATCAGGACTGAGAAACAGGACTGCTGGAAAAGCGGTGACACCGTATCGGCGTCGCGTCTCTTCATTGATCGGACGTTCCTTAATCTCTGGGTTGACTTTGACGGGCACAAATTTCTCTGCAAGTTCGATAATTTGGGCATCTGTAAACGTTTCGGCATCCAGCCGATCGCAGTACCCTCACCAATCGGTATAAAAGTCCATCATTATCGGTTTTCCGGTCTCCATGGCTTTCGATAGACTTTCTTCAACGGACTCGCTCCACTGGATTTCGGCGTGTGCGGCGGTCGCTGACACTGTGGCTACCACTAATATTAAAAAGCCGAGTGATACGCGGCGAGAAACAGAATTAAACATGGTTTTCTCCTTCGTTAGCAATTAGTGTGTACGTTTTGGACGCTATTGTTCTGTTTTAGCGTCTCCGTTTTGTTCGAGTGCGGCTGCGCTGGTCGTTTTGCTCGATAGTGTTGTCCTACATTTGAAGCAGGTGACAGTAATTCTAACGAGTTCTTTCTGTCTACCGATACTGGCCTGTTTCTGTTCGGTTTGGACGTGCCGCTGGCAGCGGGGACACCACTGTTGTTTCGCGCCTAACATAAATCATAACTCCTCTGTGATGCAGTGCCTCCCGCTTGCAAGTAGATATAGACGCACCACACCACGATAAAAGTTCATTAAACCAGGACTTACGCAATTTTGACGACAGCCAGTTTTTTTGGCAGATATTTCTCGGAAAACACAGCGTTCTTGGGGCACAGACTAACAGTCTATGCTACAAAAGAGAAGCATGCGTAAGTCCTATAAACATTATTTTCCGACACAGAATTGGGCAAAAATTCTATCGAGTATATCTTCAGTCGTTGTTTTGCCGACGATATCGCCGAGTCCGTCGAGACTGATCCGTAGATCGACGGCGACGAGTTCTGGTGGCATTCTGTTTTCGAGGCTCTCTATGACATAGTCGAGTGCTTCGTTTGCGCGTCGAAGTGCCTCTTGATGGCGGGCGTTGGTCACAATCGGCGATTCACCAATCCTGAATTCTTCGCCGAGCAGTTCCTGAGAGACAGTCGTTTTCAGTTTGTCGAGTCCTTTGCCTTCGGGGATCACCGTTTCGACGATCCGTTTTTTCGGGCAGTGTGCGAGAATTTCGGTTGACGATGTCAGCACCGGTAGGTCCACCTTATTTAGAATAAGAATCGCGCTTGACGCTTGGGCGACCTGTAAGAGTTCACGATCGGCATCGTTGAGAGGTTGCGATGCGTCGAACATGAGCAATAGCAATTCCGCCGTATCGCGTACGGCTTTGCTGCGATCAACGCCTTGTTGTTCAACGATATCATCTGTGGATCGGATACCGGCGGTATCAATGAGTTTCAGCGGGATACCCCCGATATTAATCATTTCTTCAATAGTATCGCGCGTCGTGCCGGGTATGTCGGTGACGATGGCGCGTGTGGTTCCGACGAGTGCGTTGAGCAGGCTCGATTTTCCGACGTTCGGCTTACCAAGTATCGCGACGTTAACGCCTTCGGTAATAAGCCGCCCATCGTCGGCGGTTTCGAGGAGCGTCGTTAAGTCGTTCTGAACAGAGCGTGCGGTTTTCAGTTGTGTCTCGACCTTCATAAAATCGAGGTCTTCTTCGGGGAAGTCGATAGATGCCTCAACTTCTGCGAGGAGTGCTGCGATCTGATCGTTGAGCTCGTTGACGGTATCCGAGAGTTTTCCGGCGAGTGCGTCAATAGCGATTTTTCGGCTCAGGTCGGTTTTCGATGCGATGAGTTCGGCGACGGCTTCGGCTTGCGCGAGGTCAAGTTTTCCGTTCAGAAAGGCGCGTTTTGTAAATTCGCCGGGTTCCGCGATCCGTGCGCCGCTTTTTACCACGAGGTCTAAGACAACCGTGAGCGGTACGATTCCGCCATGGCAGTTGAACTCAACGATGTCTTCACCAGTGTACGTTTTCGGGGCACGCATGACACCGAGCAGGACTTCGTCGATAACTGCCTCGGATGCCGACGTATCGACGACATGTCCGTACGTAAGGGTATGCGTCGGCAGTTCTGGCGGCGGTAGCTTGCCTGGTGATCGGAACAATTCGGCAGCGATGGACAGTGCAAGGGGTCCGCTGACTCGGACAATGCCGATCCCGGCTTCACCGCGTGCGGTTGCGATAGCTGTGATCGTGTCGTGGAACTTCATCTTCTTTTTACTATAGTCGTTGTGTTGTAACAACAACGCGTCGCATATCGCCTTCACCTTGGCTGTAAGTCGAGACGATCTCATCCTCTTTGAGTGTGACATGGATGACGCGCCGGTCGCGTGCGGACATGGGTGCGAGTACAACATCCCTGCGGGTATATCTGACCTTGTCTGCGACCTGGTTCGCCATTTCAATGAGCCGTTCTTCTCGCCTTTCTCGGTAGCCTTCAGTATCGACAAAAACCCGTTTTTTTGCAAGTGAAACTTTATTGACGATACAATTGAGGATTCGTTCAATCGCGTCGAGGGTCTGTCCGTGTTTCCCGATAAGCAAAGCGGGGTTGTCGGTGAGGATATTCAGGTGCGTGCTTCCGTCAATGTAGTCGGCTTCAACTTTTGCGTCCATCCCCATCCGGTTTAGGATTTCCTTAAGGATCGTCTCAGGTGCGGCGGAGACATCTTGTTTGAGCGTTGCTCGGATTTTCGCTGGTTTCGCGCCGAAGTTTAATATCCCTTTTGTTGGTTCATTGATGATGTCGATTGTAACCTGCTCGCGTGTCGCCTCAAGTTCGCTGAGTGCGTTTTCGATTGCTTCCTCCACTGTTTCGCCTTCGGTTTCAATATAGTGTTGCACAGGTGGTGTCCTCCTCGTTTGAACATTTCGGTCAGTGAAGTGGCTGGAGATTATGAATTCCGTTTTTGTTTGGCGTTACTCCGTTTTTTTCCATCGACGACGACAATCTCATCATCATCGTTTGCGTATCGGTTTTGCAGGTACTGTTGTGCGACGGTGAATACGTTGTTGCATAACCAATAGAGTACAAATCCGGATGCCCAGTTGTAGAAGATAAAGATGAAGATGAGGGGCATGAATTGCATCAATTTGACTTGCATGTTGTCGGTCGCTGGTGCCATATTTCCGACGAATTTTTGTTGGAGCCAGGTTGTTAAACCGTTGATAATCGGCAGTAGACGTATAGCGTCAATCTGTGTAATGATTAAGGGTATTGTGAAAGGCAGTTCGATGAGCGTATCGGGTGCCGAGAGGTCATCAATCCAGAGCATGAAAGGTGCGCCGCGTAGTTCGACAGCACTTCCGAGGAGTGCGAAGAGTGCCCAGAAGATCGGGATTTGTGGGATCCAAGGGATGCACCCGCCGAGCGGATTGACCCCGTTCTCTTTGTAGACGCGCATCGTTGCACGGTTGAGTTTCTGCGGGTCGTCTCTGTACTTCTCCTTTAATTCGAGGAGCTGCGGCTGTAGTTTTTGCATCTTCTTCATCGACTTATGCGCCTTGTGCGTGAAGGGGTAAGAGAATATCTTCACGAGCGCGGTCAATAGGATAATCGAGATGCCGTAGTTCCCAAATATGTTGTGAACGCCTTTGAACACCCAGAGCATGCCCCATGCGATGTGTGAGAAGAATCCGAAGTCGATAATTTTCGACAGGTTTATGGGGTTTTCTGTTGTTTCGGGTGTATTCGGTGCTTCTATCGTCTTTAGGATGGTGTCGTCTTTGGGACCGACATAGAGTCGGAATTCGTTTGCCTGTTTCTGTTGCGGTGGCAAATAAGTACTGGGTACGACGAGGGCTGCGGTTTCCGTGGGTGCGATGACGGTGATATCGGATGCGGTGTTTGCCTGCGGTGTCTCTGTTAGCCGATATGTTGCTGCGATTTCTTGGTCCGGGATCATCATAGCGGTGAAGTACTGGCTATCCATACCTGCCCAGAGGGCGGTTTCTAATGCTCTCTCCGGTTTGAGTTGTCGTTCCGGTTTACCGTTGCCGATATAAACCTTCGCGCCCTCTTTCCCGTGCCGTCCGCGTTTTCCGCTCCTTTTTTCATAAGGGAGCAGATCAGCGTTGATACCGCGTCCCCATTGAAGTTCATAACCGTTAGCGGGTTCGTTTCCGCCGATAAGGATCGGTTCGTCGGAGACGTTGTGGAAAGCGACGGTCATATCAACGTAATAGGTGTTCGGGTGGAAGACGAACTGCTTTGCGACCCGTAATTTGTCGGCGATCGTTGTGGTAAAGGTGAGTGTCTCCGTGTTTTGTCCACCCGTGATGTTGATTTCGGATTTATCTGCTTTCCAAGTTGCGCGGAGTGCGTCAAGTGTGAGTTGTGCGCTCCCGAATTTCAGTGCGAGGCAGTTGAGTGCGTTCTCTGGAATCAGGTTCAAAGGTTCGGCTGCTGGGTCTGCTCGGTCCGGAAACCGGTTGAGCCGCCACTGCTTGGCGATTCCGAGTTTTTCGTTAAAGACGATAGTATAGTTATCGGTTTGGACGTTGACCATCGAATCATCTGGACTCTCCTGAACCTGTTTAAAGAGGTCCGGGCTGAGGGGTGCAGTGGTTCCGTCGGATGTTGTTGCTTGTGTTGTCGGGTCGATGGTTGCTTCGTCTGTTTCTGTTGCCGGTGTCTGTTCAGTCATTGGAGATTCATCGGGTTGTGGTGCAAATCGGTCGCCGTAGAATAGGCTCCATGCAACCATTACCACAATCATTAGAACCAGTGCGAGAATATAGCGTGCGCCCATTGAGATAGGTGCTCCTCGTTTCTTACGTTTTTCAGGACTTACGCACTTTTGACAGTAGGGGGTTCTGTTAGATGAAAGTTTTCTGTAAACACAGCGTTCTGATGGAGAACCCAAACTAAAAGTTTTGCGGCGTACTCGCCCAGATGCGAAGGGCATCGTGCTACAAAAGAGCGGTTATGCGTAAGTCCTGTTTTTGATGTCCGCTATTTGAGCGGATCGAAGCCCCCTGGGTGATAAGGGTGGCATTTTGCAAGTCGTTTAATTGTTAGCCAGCATCCTTTGCACATCCCATACTGTTCTATAGCCTCAATTGCGTATTGTGAGCATGAGGGGTAGAAACGGCATGAGGGAGGAAACAGAGGTGAGATAAAGGATTTATAGAATCGGATCGGGGACGTGAGTAACACCGTTGTTGTGCGTTTCGGTCCGTCTGCTGGCTGATTTTCCTTCTGTTTTATTTTTTTCTGATGCTGCTTGGAATGTGGCACGGCTCTGTTCCTCTGTCGGTATCCGTATTACTGGTAGATGTCAATAAAAATCGGTTTTGGGATATGCGCGGTTTGCGCGAATGCATCAGAGTGGTTCGATCCGACTCCTACTGGGCTTGGTTCCCCAAAACCGTGTGAAAGCGTGTAAGACCTAAACAGCGTTTTTTATTTTTGTGTGCCCATTTGCGTTTAAGATAGCGGCTTTTCGGAAGAGGTGCGCCAATGCGTTTCGTGCTTCCTGACATGTGAGCCGGGAGGCGGGTGTCCTACCGACGACGACGACATCGTATCCTCTTTTCATCATTGGACGTAATTGCCGAAACGATTCACGGATTAGCCTTTTGACTCGATTCCTCTGGACGCTTTTTCCGGTTTTTTTGCTGACGGTTATCCCGAACCGGAGGCTATTGACGTTGGTATTTAGCACGTATATCACAAAGTTGCGGTTCCAATACTTACGCCCGTTCTGATAGGTGCGCTGGAATTCCGAACGCTTTTTCAGTTTTTCGGGATCTTGCATAGCTTAGTTGATATATAGGTATTTCCGCCAGGACGGGTGGCATCCTCGGAAATTGCGGTTGAGCTGCAAATACGTCAAGATTGACGGTGTTTTGGGTTGACGCGCAAGTTTTAGGCGCGTCTCAATGAGCATCTTGCTGCCCTTCTTGTTATTACATTTTTTGCATGCTGTTACGACGTTTTCCCATGTCGTTTCGCCGCCGCGGGAGATCGGGATGACGTGATCAAGTGTCAGTTGCACCGTCGGCAATTCTTTGCGGCAGTATTGACATGTGTACTGGTCGCGGACCAGGACGTTCCGACGTGAGAATTTGACGACGCTCCGTGGGACGTGAACGTATCTCACCAAACGGATGACGTGTGGTACTTTCACAGCGGCGCTTGGTGAATGGATTTCGACATCTGAGACTTCTTCCGTCTGTGCGGTGCCTTTGAAGACCATTTTCATGGCACGCCGGAGGTTGCAAACGTTTATCGCTTCGTAACTTGCATTGAGTACTAAGACAGACATTTCCACTTGCAGTCCCTCTAACTCGAAGATTGGCGCTTAACCACATTACCTTCTATTTATTTTAACACATTTTTAGGTTAATTGCAACTAAAAGTGGAATATGTGTCGGCTATCAGCCATCAGCCGACAGCCGTCGGATGCGACTGATTAATTATTTCCGTGATAAATGGTGGGTTTCGTGTATAATAGATAGTATAACATGCGCTACGCGACTGAAGAGGGTTTTGAAGGATTTAGGGTTTCTGTGTAGAATCCGGTTCGGTTGGAAACCGAACCTACCGGGCCTGCGACTGAGACGGTTCCTGTAAAAAATACCCAAGCAAATCCCCTACGAAGTCGGCGGCAGATGAGGATACACGGAGAGGCAGCTGAATGCAGAATAGATTTGGGAATATGATTGCGGTTTTTATGTTTATACTGATATCAAGCACGGGGAGCTCCGCAGCGGATATCAGGTTTGTGGATGTCACTGAACCGTCCGGTATCGACTTTATACACGTTGGTGGGATTGATCATCGTGTTGTGCCGGCACTTGTCGGTTCTGGTACGGCGTGGCGGGACTACGATAACGACGGCAGGTTGGATCTGTATATCGTCAACAGTGCGCTTGTCCGACCGGCACCGGATGCAGTGCTACCGAAGAACATGCTTTATCGGAATAGCGGTGACGGTACTTTCAGCGATGTGACGGATGCTGCGGGGGTCGGTGATACCGGTTGGGGGATGGGATGCGCCTTCGCGGATTACGATAACGACGGCGATGCCGATCTCTATGTCACGAACTATAAGGCGAATGTTTTCTATCGGAATAACGGGGACGGCACCTTCAAACGTTTCTCGTCTGGTGCAGGCGGGATCGGCGACGACGGTTTCGGTGCTGGTATCGCCTGGGGTGATTACGATACGGACGGATATCTCGACCTCTATATCGGTAACTATATCGAATATAGCAAAGTCCCGCAAGGCGATGAGGTCTTTTTTCCTTACGATTTTTTTGGACAGGCGAACCTTCTTTATTTGAACAAAGGGGACGGTGGATTCATCAACATCACGAACACTGCGAAGGTGAACGGTGGGTTCCATCTGACGCTGGGTGTCAGTGCGGCGGATTACGACGCGGACGGTGATCTCGACCTCTATATCGCTAACGATACCGATCAGAATATCCTCTATCGGAACGATGGTGAGTTAACGTTCACGAATACGAACCGTCCAGATGCGAGGAGTCGGACTGGTGACATCCGAAGCGGTATGGGTGTCGCTTGGGGAGATTATGACAACGATGGTGATTTGGATATCTTCGTAACGAACTGGCTGGACGAAAATAACGTCCTCTATAGTAACAACGGGGACGGTACTTTTAGGGATGTTTCGGCGGAGAGTGGGGTCTTCGCGTCGGGGTTGGGTAAAACGTGTTGGGGGACGGCGTTCTTTGATGCGGATAACGACGGCGATCTGGACATCTTTTTCTCGGCAGGACATATCGATCCGGCAGCGTGGGAGGCACACGGACAGGCGGATGTCTTTCTTGAGAACAACGGGAACGGTACTTTCACGGATGTTTCGGAGGTTGTCGGTCTCCGCGAGTCGGATTCTTATGGTGTGGGCAGAGGTGTCGCTGTCGCGGATTACGATGCGGATGGCGATCTGGATCTGCTCGTTGTTAATAGCGGTGGGAAACCGAGTTTGCTCCGAAACGAGGGTGGCAATCGGCGGCACTGGCTTCAGGTCCGCACAGTCGGCACGGTGAGCAATCAGGACGGTGTGGGGGCGGTTGTTAAAGTGTGCGCGGGTGATCTTCATCAGATACAGCAGGTAACAGCGGGGGATAGCTACCTCTCACAGAGCAGTCTCGATGTTACGTTCGGGCTTGCCCATCACACGCGGGTAGATGAGATCGTCATCGAGTGGCCGAGCGGTATCGTGCAGACGTTGAGGGATGTCGCGGCGAATCAGCGAATTGTTGTTACGGAGGAGTAGTTGACAGGACTCAGTCCGATTTTTCTGCGAAAAATCTTTCAGTTGTCAGTGGTCAGAGAAAGCATTGCCCCGTACAATTTTCTCTGAAAACTGCGCCCTGACAACTGTTAACCGATAACTTTGCAAAAAAGATTTGAATTTGTGGACCATATATGTTATTTTTTTAAGTAAACTCAGCTTACTATAGTTTGGACAGTTTGATCAGATTATAAGTTATGAAAAGTTGGCAGTGTTCTCCCGTTAGAGCTCCCGAACAGATGTTAGGATTGGCTTCTAAACCTGTTTTTGGGTCTCTATTGTGTTAGAAACGACTGCTTTT
>JAJDXV010000037.1 GCA_022823085.1 Candidatus Poribacteria bacterium | reverse complement strand
TCGTAGCATAGGCTGTTAGCCTGTGTGCCTTTTTCGTAGCATAGGCTGTTAGCCTGTGTGCCTTTTTCGTAGCATAGGCTGTTAGCCTGTGTGCCTTTTTCGTAGCATAGGCTGTTAGCCTGTGTGCCTTTTTCGTGGCATAGAAAGAAGGTTCCCACAATTACAGAGGTAACGGAACAGGTTGTCCGCTCTCGACGGATTGATATGCGGCGAGTGCGATTTCAACAGCTGCCCGTCCATCTAACCCCGTAATTAGAGGGTCTGTATCGTTTCGGATAGCATCTATGAAGACGCGAATCTCCTCTTGCACGGGGGGTGGCACCTCAATGTCCGAAATCTTGATCTGTCGTCCGTCACCCTCAAACGGTTTAATCTGGATCGTAGCGTTTCCGCCCCACGTCTGTGGGAAATAGATGGTACCGCCTTCACAATCGACGCGGCCGCCATACCCACCGACAGCAGAAATATGGCTGGAGTGGAGCAGGCCAACAGCACCACTGGCAAACTGTAGCGAGGCAAGCACAACATCTGGATAATCGCTCTCTTTTTGGACGTACTGACCGCCAGCAGCATAGACAGAGGTGACATCACCGCAGGTCCAACGCATAAAGTCGATTTCGTGCGCGTTGATTTCCATGAGGCTCCCACCAGATTTCGCCCGTTCCAGTCGCCACGGTCTATAACTCCCGCCGCTACGCCACGGGCCGCCGATTCGATGCACCATCATACAGGCAGGCGCGCCGACTTCACCGCTCTGCACGATTTCACGAACCTTAGAATGCGTCGCGTGGTAACGACAGACCAGACCAATCGTGAGTTTGACACCGTTTTCTTCAGCAGCGGCGATCATCGCGTCGCAGGCATCTAATGTTGGTGCCATCGGCTTTTCAGAAAAGATGTGTTTGCCAGCGTTGGCAGCATCAACAGCCATCGGTGAATGCATAAACCCTGGCGACGCGATGAGCACCGCTTGAATCCGATCATCAGCGAGTAATTCGTGGTAGTCCAATACGTAGGCGGCATTGAGGTCTGTCGCCAGTTTTTCTGCCATCTCTTTCTGCAAATCGCTGACACAGATAACCTCTATCCCTTCCACTGCGTGTGCGCTGGTAGCAAGGCTTCTGCCCATGCCACCACATCCGATAACGCCAATTCCAATCGTTTCCATTTTTTAATGTATTGCTCCTGGTCCGCGCGCCACTTCGTTTCGCGCAAGTTACCGATTGTCCCATACAGATTATTTTATAGTAAAAACTAAAATAAAGAGACACTTTCCTCTCCCCGGTAGGTTCGGTTTTGCGGTGTACTCACCCAAATGCGATCTGCATTCCAACCGAACCGGTGCGGAGTGTCCTATTAATTCTAAACTTTACTATAAATAACAAGATTTACGCAATCCTATTGTTCAAAAAATAAAGAACAGAACACGTAGTCCGCAACGAAGTGGAGGACGGATTTAAGAAGCGAACACCGATTCCCAATTCCATATTGTTTAACCGCAAGGTAAATTAAAATTCCGCAAGGTAAATTAAAATCATCTACGTCTTGCTTTGATGTGTCCCCATGTCGTGCTTAAGTGGTTCGCTGACGGGCTAACATCAAGTCCTGTAGCATCCATATTCTTCTGAACCTCTGCCGCACTTAAGACCCGATCATAAATCCGGAATTCATCAATATATCCCTGAATTGTATCGCAATTACATCCATCCGATCGGTCACCGATACCGAGGAGGAGTCCGCCTTTCGAGATTTTCCCGCCGTTCACAGCGTACCTTTTCTCCTGCTTGCCGTTCACATAATAGTGAACCGTTGAGCCGTCGTAAGTGCCGACGAGATGGAGCCACTCTTCGGTCGGAATATCTTCAAGGACATTGTCCTCCGCTGCCTGCGTTGCCTGTCCGCCTGTTTTAATAAAAAAGCCGTGTTGGTCGTCATCGTCGTCGTAGTAGAGACTTGCGACCGCCGTGTTTGCTGGCATATCGTCGAGCGAGATAATCCGATTCCAGCTGTCATCCAATGCGTTAATATAGACCCAGCACTCCAGTGTAATTTCATCCCAGTCACGATCAATTTTGGGTGGGTCTGAATCTTCGACGAGGAACCGGTCAACATCGCCATCCAAAAGAACACACTCGCCGACTTTACAATCAGAGGCGGGTGCAAGTTCCGGATCACCGTGAACCTCAGCAACCAGTCCTGACAAGACATCCGCTGCCTCTGTTTTAATCTTTACCGTGTCTTTGTTGAAAGACCAGTAGGCGACTAAACCGTCTTCAACTGCACCGACAATGGCATCAGCAGGTTGTGAGCTCCACGCTTGCATGACAAGCACGAGAAGGATTATTGTGAGGAATTGAGAGGTTTTCACAAAACGTGTTTGCTCGGAATAGACACTGTTTTTTAGACGCATGATTGATTCCCTCCTTCTAACTGATGAAGTCATTAGTTTTTTTACAGCATAGAAAATCCGGACTGACGGCTGACAACTCCTCTAAAACATGTCGCGCATGGCGCGTTCACGTCTGTCTGCCTGTTGCCGTTCACGCTCCTCATCAGAAACTTGACCGATCTGTTCGGCACTGATGGGACGGTACTCAGCGACTTCGCTCCGCCGCTTGAACACCCGGAAATAGTCGAATCGTGTTAGGGTCGGTGGGATATTCCCGGGGCAGAGGGCATGTAGACCGACATCCACGGCTTCTCCCATACCGACGTTCGTTTGTCCGCAACTCCGCCACTGGATGCCGTCGGCACTCGCGAAAGAGGAGAATTGGTTCCCACGGCGTTCTAAGCGTAGGAAAAGCTCTCTGGCGTTCCGAAGTCCCGCAGCGCGTCCGCGTAGGTTAAATACCCGCCCCACATGGCGTTCAAATCGGACATCACCTCTGAAGGCGTGTGGACCTGATGTCTTCTCAAGTCTGAGGAAGCGATTGGCGTTTTTCCAGATCAATAAACCGCCGTGTTCTCTGAGTTGTGGTGTAACGCGGATACGCGTCTCAATGGCGAAGTCCCCGGGGACCCTCATGAGGAGTCGCGGCGCGCTCATATCGCCCCCGCCGCCGTTTCCGTGCCAAAGGTCCTGTCCAGGTTCCGTTCGCATTTCCAAATAGCCTTGTCGTTCTGCCCACGTACCACCGCCTTGCGGGTCTTCCCAACGCCATTCTGGACGCATACGGTTTCCGATAAATTCGTCTTCAAACACGAGTTCCGTGAATTCACCGGAAGATGCCCACCCTTCAATTTTGATAGCGGAGATAGAATCCCCAAAGTTTTGCGGAAGTAGATGTAGGTTCGGCAATTCCTTTTTATATTCACTCGGCTCCATACGGATCGGGATGCTGGCACCTTCAAATTCAGGATGCTCATAAAAGACGACCTCCGCACCATCTCGTGGAAAATCCGGTCCCTTAAAAATACGGATCGATGAAATCCGGTCTTCAAACCAAGTGCCACCCTGTGGATCGCGAAGGTTAATAATATCACGCAAGATCGTGATTTTTCTGCCACGGAACTCGACGTGTTCGTAGCAGTCAACAATCAACGGGATCGTGCCCCATTCAGGACCAGGAACGTCTAACGATGAGCCGAAGTTGATTGATGAGATTCTGTCGGCAAAGTTGTAAGCGGTGTCATGGAGGTTCGGGTAAAATCCAGGACCGAGTGCCAATCTTTTACCGCGATAGTCGCGGTGCTGGTGAAGGATGACCTTATAATTCGGGTTCGATGAGAAACTTGGCCCCTTGTAGACCCGAAGCGACGAAATATTGTCTTGAAACCCGATGCCGCCTGTAAATGGAACCGGTTCTACGACATATCCCATTCTACCCCGGTAGTTTGTATGTTGGAACACCTCAACAATGAGGCGCGGTATGACAACTGGCATTTTTTTCTCCTTTTTTAAACTTTTTTAATTATTAAGTTTTTGTGCATCGCTCCACTACGTTCCGCGATGATTTCTGATAAAGAAGTTAACAGTTTCCAGTTAACAGTTTCCAAAAAAGAGATATTGTGTTATCCGCACACCTCTTAACTGGTTACAGGTTACTGGTTACTGATACGCCAATAACGAGCAGTCGCAACGAAGGCGCGACGGACAAGATAAAACGGATTATTACCAACGAGAAACTTGATTAACCGAGACCGAAAATATCGTACCTTTGTCAAACGACTTGTGCTAAATAACTTTATGTAAAATATTATTTCACATAAACAGAACGTTTGTCCGTATTCCTCATCCTTTGTTCCGTTTTTCAGTCCCGTAGGGACGATATGTTTATAGAAAAACGTCAGATACACTCTTTAGTCCCATAGGGACGATATGTTTATCACACAAAACCCAATATCTGTGAAAACGGTAAAAACAAAGAGTTAACTAACACAAGTCGTTTTGTCAAATAACATTATTGTCGATATTTTCGGTCTCAGGAAAATTAAAAAGGTTGTTGATAGTTGCTTCATAGATTTGTGCGTACCCGGTGCGGTCAGATGTAAATACGATATGTTTCCCGTCTGGGCTGAAAGATGGATGCGGATGTGTATGCTGCGGTGCGTAAACCGGAATGGGGCCGTCTGCATAAGGAAACGGAGCGTTCCAATGTTCTCCTATAGATGACGCATCCGGGTAGCATAGCGTTCTCGGTTTGCCGATACCGTTACGTGGATCAAAAATCTGGATACCGATGTCTGGGAAGTTGGTATCCGCAACCATACACGTGCCAGCAGGATTGCTAATCGCGTGCCAAGCGTTGAAGGTTGACACCTGTCGTTGTGTACCCGTATCAACATTAATACATCTAATGCCTCGGGGCCAATCGACAAAAGCGAGTTCGCGGGTCCCCGGAATCCATGTTTCGTGTGTGATCCATTCATTCTTTTCAACATTGCGGGCATAGAGCCGACGGTTCTCACTGCCGTCGCGCTGAATTACCCAGAGCCGGTCGGTGAGGGGCCCAGCATAATAGAGCAGATCCGCGTCGTCTGGACAGAATTGAAGGTGCCCGATACTGTCCCGTCGGAGGATGATGTCGCTCTCACCGGTGTATGTATCTACGATAGCGAGTGCGGACTCCTTACCGATGTTGAATCTGACTGCCCACCATTTATCGTCGTGGCTGAGCGCAGTCGTCCCCATCGCAGCGGCAACCATACCCTCATCTTTCATCGCCGTTGCAGCGAAGTTAACAAGTTCTCGCGCTTCAAGCGTCTCCAAATCGAGTCGCCATCCACTCGTCCCTGCAGTAAAGAAAATCGCCTCCCCATTGTGCGACGGATGCACAGACCATTCCGCGATGTCGGTTCTGTCTGTCAACTGGCGAATCTCGCCGCTCGCGCGTTCCTCCGCGAATAGCTGTGGCGTACCGGTTCGGTACGAGATAAAGATGAGGCGTTGCATCGCGTCATCGTACGCCGGGATTATGAAGAACGGGTGATGATGCGATGCGGACGCAGTCGTGACCTGCCGAATACGCGTCCCTGTGCGTCGGTCATAAAAGGTTCGAGATTCGGATCCGTAGACACTGCCTTTCGCCATTTACCATTTACCATTTACCAGTTACCAGTTACCAGAAAAGAGACACTTGGATAACATAACCTCTCTTAACTCGAAACTGTTAACTGGGTACTGGTTACTCCTCCTCGTTTAAACTTCCTATTCCTCGAATGCGGCATCAAACGCGACTGCAGACGGTTCAAAATCGTAACCTTTGACTGCAGCACAAGACTCACGCGCACCGTGTTCTCGATCCATACCACTGTCTTCCCATTCAATCGAGAGTGGGCCGTCGTATTCCATGTTATTCAGGGCGCGTATGATCGCCTCAAAATTGATGCTGCCACGACCGATAGAGCGGAAATCCCAATATCTCTGTGCGTCACCGAAGTTCAGGTGTCCACCGAATACACCCGATAATCTCGGTGTGTCTGACCACCAGACATCCTTCATGTGAACATGGTAAATCCGATCGCTCAACCGTTCGAGGAAGGCAACATAATCAACGCCTTGGTAACCGAGGTGGCTTGGGTCGTAATTGAATCCGAACGTTTCTCTACCGTTGACGGCTTCGATTGCACGTTCGGCAGTGACGACATCAAAAGCGATCTCGGTCGGGTGGACTTCGAGTCCAAACTTGACACCGACTTCATCGAAAACATCAAAAATCGGGTTCCAACGGTTCGCAAAATCTTCAAAACCGGCATCGATTTGTCCCGGATCGTTCGGCGGGAAGGAGTAGAGAAGATGCCATATTGAGCTGCCTGTGAAGCCGTTGACGACGTTGACCCCGAGTTTCGCAGCGGCGCGCGCGGTGTTTTTCATCTCTGCCGCAGCACGGTCTTGAACGCCCGAAGGATCGCCATCACCCCAGATCGCTTCTGAAAGAATCGCCTGATGCCGGTTGTCGATATTATCACAGACTGCCTGTCCGACGAGATGGTTACTGATCGACCAGACTTTTAGACCGTATTTCGCAAGTAGATCGTGCCTACCTTGGCAGTAGCTATCGTCTGCAAGTGCCTTATCGACTTCAAAGTGGTCACCCCAGCAGGCGAGTTCTAAACCGTCATAGCCCCATCCGCTTGCCTTTTCTGCTAATTCTTCTAACGTTAAATCTGCCCATTGGCCTGTAAAGAGTGTTACAGGTCTTGCCATAATAGTGTAAGCTCCTTTTGAAGTTATCAGTTGTCAGTGTATCCGTTTCCAGTTTCCAGTTTCCAGTTTCCAGTAAGAATAGGGCTTACGCATAATGCTCTTTTGTACCATAAACTGTGAGTTTGTGCTACCAAAACGCTGTGTTTACTGAAACATTCATCTAATACCATTTCTAAAAGTTTATATTGCATTAACCATACACTGTCCACCCAGGCCCGGTAGGTTCGGTTTCCTAACCGAACCGGGCATAACTCAAAAATGGTGGCACTTTTAAGACGAATCGTCAATTAGAATTGGTATAACAGAACCACTTATTGTCAAAAGTGCGTAAGTCCTGAAGAAAAAAACTTGATAGACCCGTTACCCTCTTAACTGGTTACTGGTTACTGGTTACTGTTAACTATTTGGCTGGCGGTGTGTAACTCGCGTTGATCCATGCGCGCTGTTTGCCGCTTTCTACAGCTGCGTTGATGAAATGCACGCCGCGTGCACCGTCTTGGACAGTCGGAAAATCTGTATCGAATTCAGATGGCGTTTCGCCCGCGATTTTCGCAGCGATTGTCCGACCAGCGTTGACATAGATGTTCGCGAACGCCTCAATAAACGCCTCGGGATGCCCGAAAGGTATTCGTGAGTTGTGCTGGACAATTTCCGAGAGATAATCGTTCCCGCGTTTGTAAACCTGTTCGGGACCGTCTGGGAACCGGACGTAGAGATAGTTCGGGTTCTCTTGGTGCCATTCTAATGAGGCATCTGTGCCGTAGACACGGATGCGTAGGTTGTTCTCTTCACCCACTGAAATCTGTGAAGCGTAGAGGACACCGCGGACTCCGTTTTCATAATGGACGAGGAGGTTCCCGTCATCTTCTAACAAGCGTCCTTCTACGAAGGTCGTCATGTCTGCACAGATTTCTTCGATGTCGAGGCCGGTGATATAGTGCGCTAAGTTTTCAGCGTGCGAACCGATGTCCCCGATACAAGAGGAGGCACCTGCTTGTTTCGGGTCGGTACGCCACACGGCTTGTTTCGCACCTTCGTCTTCCAGAAACGTCGCGAGCCAACCTTGTGGGTATTCCACAACGATTTTGCGAAGCACGCCGAGTTTACCCGATTTCACGAGTTCGCGTGCCTGCTTCACCATCGGGTAGCCTGTGTAATTATGTGTGAGCGCGAAAACGACATCGTGCTGTTTGACAAGTTCGCACAACGCTTCGGCATCGGCGACTGTCGTCGTCATCGGTTTATCGCAGACGACGTGAAACCCCTTTTCAATGAAGGTTTTCGCGACATCGAAATGGATGTGATTCGGTGTTACGATCGAAACAAAGTCGATGCGTTCACCTTCAGGGAGCTGGCTCTCTTTTTCTGCCATCTCTTGGTAAGAGCCGTAGACACGGTTCGCGTCGAGGAAGAGTTCTGCCCCTTGTTGACGTGATTTTTCGGCGGATGATGAGAACGCACCGGCGACGAGCTCGATTTCGCCGTCCAATGCTGCAGCTTTACGATGCACAGCACCGATAAACGCATCCGGACCGCCTCCCACCATACCGTAACGTATTTTCCTTCCCAGTGGCATCTTGCGTATTTTCTCCTTTGATATGTAATATGGGCTGTAAGCGCGCCCTATACGGATATGTTAATTCCATTATACATTATCTCATATTTAACGATTTTTTTCAAGGTTTTTGTCGCAACGGGGGTCTAAAGATGAAAAAAAGATGCATGAAAAAGAGGTATATGATACACTAATTTAGCGATATTGTAATACGGATTCTACGTCAGGATTCGTCTCAATTCACTAAACTGATTTTTATATTTCACGACAGTTAAGAGAAGTGTAATTGGAGGGAACGGAATTTGTCAGCCGAACTCCTTAACGGTAGCCGCCTTGCACAGCGTGTCCGGAGCCAGATCCGGCGAAGCTTGAAAAAACTAAAGTTTACGCCCGGTCTCGCTGTGGTTCAAGTCGGCAATGACCCCGCATCAACGCTCTATATTAAACATAAACAACGCGATTGTGAGAAGGTCCATTTCCACTCCGAAGTCCATCGCCTCCCCGCAGACATCAGCCAAGAAACCCTTATAGAACATATTGAAGTCTTGAATGCAAGACCGGATATCCACGGGATGTTGGTACAAATGCCGCTGCCGGATGGGATCGATAAAGCGGTCGTTATTGACAGAATCGCACCGCACAAAGATGCTGACGGACTAAACCCTGTCAATTTAGGAAACCTCCTTATCAACCGAGAGCGTGTAACACCGTGTACGCCGACCGGCATCATTCGGCTTATCGAATTGAGCGGCGAAAAAATTGAAGGTAAGCATGCCGTCTGTGTCGGTAGAAGTCCGCTCGTCGGTAAACCGGTCGGATTGATGCTCCTGAACCGAAACGCTACTGTTACCTATTGTCATTCCCGCACAGCAGATCTGAAAGTAGAAACACAGAAAGCGGACATCCTTGTTGTCGCTATCGGTAGAACTGAGTTCATTACTGCGGATATGGTTAAACCGGGAGCGATCGTCATTGATGTCGGTATCAACCACGTAGATGGGCGCGCGGTCGGTGATGTCCGATTTGAGGACGTCAAAGAGGTGGCTGGATTCATCACGCCGGTTCCAGGGGGCGTAGGACCCATGACGCGCGCGATGTTGTTAGCAAATACATTGAAATTAGCGATTGGAGGCTAAAATATGGCATTTCCAGGATTTGAGTTGAAAGATAAGGTGATGTTAATCACCGGTTCCGGCAAAGGGATCGGGAGAGGGATCGCACTTGCCGCTGCCCAGATGGGAGCGAAGGTTATTTTGAATAGCCGTACGCCGTCTGACCTTGAAGAAGTCGCAAACGAAATTCGTGTAAACGGCGGCGAGGCGGAACCCGTTGTATTTGATGTCAGTGATATGTCACAGATCACCAAAGGCGCGCAAGAAGCGATGGCGGTTTGGGGACGCGTAGACGTTCTTGTGAACAACGCTGGAACCAACCGCCCGAAACCGGCACTTGAGCTCACAGAAGAGGATTGGGACGCAATCTACGATCTGAACCTCAAAGGTCTGTTTTTTCTAACGCAGACGCTTGTTAAACCGATGATTGAACGCGAAAGCGGTAAGATCATCAATATCTCGTCAACGATGGGATTGGTCGGTGGACCGTTGCGTACTGCGTATTCCGGAAGCAAGGGTGGCGTTGTTTTGTTAACCAAAGGACTCGCAGTTGAATGGGCACCCCACAATGTCACTGTGAATGCTGTCGCGCCAGCGTTTACGCGGACACCACTCGCAGATGTCCTTTTACAACGCAAAGAATTTTATGAAGATGTTGTCCGCCGTATTCCGATGGGGCGTGTCGGTGAGGTGGAGGAAGTCGTCGGCGCAGTGCTCTTTTTAGCATCAGATGCCGCGAACTGGGTGACAGGACAAACAATCGCAGTTGACGGCGGCTGGGTTGCGTGGTAAGGCACGCGATTCGGCGCACGCATATTAATGCAACACAAGTTTGCCCTAACTAAATATATAAACAGCGTCTTTAAGGTAGGACGCTGTTTATTAACTGGATTTACATAGCGTTCAATTTATAGGAAAAGAAAAAATAAACAGATAGAGGGAACTCTACTCTGTGAGGAATAAATATGAAAAACTTTTTTCTGATGGCAAGCGTCGCCATAATGGTGCTCAGCCTGTTTGCTTGTTCTTCTGATGAAGAGCAGACGGAAGTTGAGAATCCTGCCGTAATTGATGAAGCATCAGCATTTAGTGGCGCACCGCTGTTAGGCGATGTTGTCCTCGAAAATATGTATGAGGATGAAGCGCGAAAACTGACGGATAAAACACCCGTTCAAATTGTCACAGTCATAGAAGGCACAAACAGGGTCGTCCTTGACGCACAATTCCGTGGCGTTCGAGATTTCGGATTCGGATTCCCACTCTACGAATTTGAATTGACAGATGAATTCGCTGAATCGATAGGCGGTATTGCACAAGGTATGTCAGGCAGTCCAGTGGGTCCCCCAGGACGCGTTATGGGTGCACTCGCTTATGGCGATTCGTTTTCCAGGGCACCAACTCGGTTCTGGGCGACATCCATTGATGCGATGGAAAACGCAATTACGCACCAAACATTTGGTGAGATGTTGGATGCAGAACGGGTCGCAGCTGCACCGGACGGTATCCAGGCGGCATATACGCCAGTGAAAACACCTCTTAAGATCTCTGGCATACAACCCCATAGACTCGAACAACTTTCATCACACCTGGAAGGCTCTCACTTTGACTTTGTTCAATTGTTTGCCGATATTAATGACGCGCCAGCAGCACCCCCAACAGTGACAACCAGACTCGCAGCGGGCGATATGATCGGGGTCGCTGTCTCAACCGGCGATGTTGTCAACTCTATCGGTTTCGGAACGGTTACACAGGTCTACGATGACGGGACATTCACAGCGTTCGGACATCCGATGATTTCTGGCGGTCAATCGGCATTGCCGGTTTATAGAGCCGTCACCAACGGTATTGTTTCCAGTTTGGCGGTGTCCTATAAATCTGTATCTGCCTACGGGAACCCAATCGGCACAATCACAAAAGACCTCCTGCCAGGAATCGTGGGTGAACTCGGTACAGTGCCGTCGATGATTCCGGTGAAGTTTACTTACCAAGCAGGTAACGGTCCCGTAGTAGCAAAGAATCACAAGGTAGCCTACGGTCAGGAATCGTTCATCCCGATCGTTGCAGCCGTTACAATGGATTCCCTCCGTCAGGAGATTAGTTCCGCCACAGTAGACGCGACTGTTACGCTCAAATTCAAAGAGACAGAAACTGTCTACACAGAACCGTTTCAGAGTGCATCTTCGGACCCGTTTTTCGATGTGCTGCTAACCACGGATCGAATTATCCGCGCTTTCACAGATACGCTCTCAAACAGTGCAGGGCAAGCGACATTGACAGACGTGTCAATTGCCATCCATGACAAACCGCAAATCATGTTAGCCGAGCTGCAGGAGGTTATCGTTCCGGAGGAGGCGATCACACCTGGTGAAGATCTCGCGGTTTCAATCGTGCTACTTCCCCACTGGAGCGCAGCCGGCGACGAGCGGACGATTCAGAGAGAGGTTACACTTGAAGTTCCAGAGGATTTCCCCGCCGGTGATGCACGCCTCACCGTAACCTCTGGGAACCCATTCGGGCCCCCCGATCCCTTCTTTGGGGACATTTTCTTTCCATTCGGTGACCCCGATGAAGAACCGGAACTGTTACCTGAGAACCTTGACGAACTGATCGCAAAGATGGAAGAAGAGCAGATAGATCCAGGCGAAATCACAATAACGCTTGAGGCGTTCGGCGCACCGCCAGGCGATTTACCACCAGATTTTTTGCCACCAGATTTTTTGCCACCAGGCGATTTGCCACCAGATTTTTTACCGCCAGAAGGCTTCCCCTTACCCGAAGATGATGAAGCCCCTGAAGACGGTGAGATGCCTGAAGATGGTGAAGAACCTGAGGACGGTGAAGCCCCTGAAGACGGTGAGATGCCTGAGGACGATGAAGCCCCTGAAGATGGTGAGATGCCTGAAGATGGTGAGATGCCTGAAGATGGTGAAAAACCTGAAGATGGTGAGATGCCTGAAGATGGTGAAATTCCACCAGATTTACTATTTCCTGAAGGTTTCCCACCATTAGATGGATTCCCATTCCCAACAGATTTTGAACCACCACCGTCTGTCGAAATCACAATTAGTATTGACGGGTTTATTGTGATTGGTCTCAAAGAGGTCTCTGTCACAATAGAGGGTGAAGAAATGATAGATGGCATGATTCCAGAAGAAATCATTGATGGTATGGTGCCAGAAGAAATCGGGGAACCCGTGGAGCCAGTAGAACCCGCGGAAGAGGAATAATTCCGAAGCGACGCTAAGGGCAGGTCCCTGTACCTGTTCTACTTCAATTTGTGTGGGCAGATCCTTGGGTCTGCCCACATTTTTTATTTCCTGCTACAGGCATACGGTTTTACGTTCCACGTAGCACTTCACAATATCAATAATCAGTGCTATATCGTTTCGGGCAGATGCCAGTGAAGTATAACACGTTTCGCCTTCTGTGATGCACGCGTGGAAGTGGCGCAGCTCCCGAACAAAAGCGCTTTCCCATTCAATAGCAGGGGTCTTGCTATACGTCGTACCATCGGCATCTATCCCATGTATCGTTACCTCTGACAGGATACCGCGTGAAAAACCGGTCGGATACGATACGATAACCCGTTTGTTATCGCCGTAGATTTCTAAGGTCTCTTTAAAGTCCCACAGATCGGGTAGGTCTACCCATGTCGCGACACAACGTGCGCCGTTCGGGTAACCGAATACGATACTCACACCACGCCCTTCAGCCCAAACTTCTGCACTGATCACCGCGCTCGGTGAACCGAGCATCACCCGCAAACTATAAATATCGTGGATCATGCTGCCCGCAAGTAGGTAGAACACGCGTTGTGCCTGGTTTCGGATGTCGGTTTCGATGCCTGTTTGTGATAACATATCACCGATGGCTTCTGCTTGGGCTTTTTCACGCGCGGCACCAGCAGGTTTTAACGCATCCGGCGGCACATCGTTAAACCGCTCAACATCAAATTGGCTCAGGTGTAGACTGTTATTCGGATGGAGATGGTTAATTTGGACGAACCGGTAACTTTCCATCGTCTCCACTTCGCGTTTGGCGAATTGGAAAGCCGGATCATGTACCTTCATGTAACCGGCTTGCGCGATTGTACCCGCTTGCCGTTGTGCCGTTAGCATCGTATCCATTTCTTGAAGTGAGAAGCAGACCGGCTTCTCAATAAAGACATGTTTCCCGGCTTCAAATGCAGCAAGTGCGACTTCCGTTTTTGGATCGCCGTGACACAATAGGACAGCATCTATATCTGTCTTTAACAATTCGTTGTAATCTGTTACGAATTGCGGAACATGGAAACGCTTCGCGACGGTTTCTGCAGCACCACGGGAGAGATCACAGACAATTGGCACTTCAAATTCTCGATGGAGTGTGTTGAGATTGGGGAGATGGTGTACCTGCGCAATCGCACCACACCCAATGACACCTATCCGTATACGGTTCATGAATTATATCCTCCAATAGGTAACGCTTTCTGTATACGCTTATCGTATCATATACACGGAATAGATACAATGTGTTTAGAACGCTGAAATTTTGTTTTGATTCTTCGGGAGATTTAATAGACGTAAACGGATTAAAGCGATTTGCGTTATTAAGGTCAATTGCGTTATTATATATAAGAGTAGCGCAAGACAAACAAAAACAGATACAGAGACAGAATTAAGTTTTGATAGAAAAGAGGAGTTCCAACGCAGTGTACTTTTTTATACGCAAAACCTTTATACTACTTTTACTGCTTATTGTCTCGCTCCCGGTTCCGGTACTCGCCGGACCTGGACGGACAGGCGCGCAAATATTGAACCTCGGAGGCGGGGCAAGAGCAAGAGCACTCGGCGACGCATTTTACGCCATGTCGGGTGATGTGACAACGTCGCTCTGGAATCCGAGCGGTCTCGCAGACATGCCAGAAAGCAGACTTCGTTCCGGCCAAAAAGCGGCACAAGCCTCAATGTTTTACTCGGATTACAGTGCACCTTTCGGTGAAGCCGGTGAAGGCTTATATTATACCTTCCTTTCCGGTGCGATGCCACTCGGCGATTTCGGAACCGTCGGCGCAACACTCCAGATGCAAGGGCAGGGCACCATCGCTGTAACAACCGATTCGCCAGATGTACTCCGTGAGGAGAGTCTCGGCACTAACTTCGCTCTCACACTCTCTTACGCCGACAGGATTACGGAGTCTTTATCGGCAGGTATCAACGGTAAAATCATTCGGATGGTACTCGGACGTGAGAACGGAAGCTCTTATGCCGTCGATCTCGGAGCGCAATATCTCCTACCATTTGAACCTGTTCCAACCACCATCGGGGTCGCAATTCAGAATGTCGGACCAGGTATCTCATTTATTGATGAAAACCAAGCCGATCCCTTACCCCGATTCCTTCGTGTCGGGACATCTATAAGCCTTTACCGTGATAGATATAACCATCTCCGCTTCGTCAGTGGTGTCACTGCTTATGTTGATAAGCTGACGGAAGATGAAGATGAATTGGCGGTTGACTTAGAACGCCTCAACGCTGAAAGGGAAGAAAAACTCACACGAGAGCAACTGCTTTCGGATCGCGGGGTCGGTATCCGAGCGTTTGAATGGCGGCATCTGCAAAAGAATATCGGTTTGGAATACTGGCTCGTTAATATTCTCGCACTTCGCGTCGGGTATAAGGTCGAACCCGGTATTAACTTACCGAATCTGATGGACCATTTTACCGGGGGTATCGGTGTGAAGATACACATGTTCAATCTTGATCTAAGTTACGGACCCAGCTTCGGTCCCAATAATCAACGGCTCATTGAAATGACCGGAATCATCTTCTTTTAGGAAGGACACCAAACGTGAGATTTAACACTAAAATTCTGATATGTGTGCTACTATTAAGTTTATCGTCTGGTATCTGCCTTGCGTCTGATGGTTTCCGAGCCGAGCCGTTTACGGCTTTCTATCTGGAGTCGGCACTCGGTAACCGTACATTAGCAAATGAATCCTTAACGGCTACTCAAGTGCTACAGTCTCGGAAATCTCCAAACGAAGCGTTCCTCTATTCGCTGGTGATCCCCGGGATGGGGCAGCTCTATACGGGGGCTAAGTACGGTTATCTTTACACCGCTGCAGAGGTCGGTTTCCTCGCAACCTTTTTCATCCTAAGAAACTCCGCTTCAAACACACGCGACGACTATCGCGATATCGTCAGGCAGCACGTCGTCTTTATCGGCGCAGGTTCCTTTGAAGATTGGGACCCTATAGAGGATTTTGAACACGCCACGCAGTATGAGACATGGAATCACGTCTACGATTCTGAGGCGACACGCGAACGCACCGGTAAATGGTACTGGGCTGATATTGACCCCACCCTAAAAAATGAGAAACACGGCGATATTGAAAATAAAGGTATCAGCTCAAAACAACGATTAGAGGCTTATGATTTGCGGCAGCAAGCCAATGATACCTTTGAGCGCGCGAGATTCTTTCTCGGATTGGCGATTCTCAATCACGTTATTAGTGCCGTAGAGGCGCGTATCACCACCAAACGTATTAACGCACGCTTAGAAAGTACAGCAGCGCAAGCACAAACCCGAATGTTTGATATAGATATTAAAACGGATATGTTGACAGGCACGACCTCCGGTGCTATTGTTCTACGAAAAAGGTTTTAGTTCATCAAAAGGAGCCACTATGCCATTAGAGATACCACAACTTCTGGATGCCCTTAATTCGGTTACCGCAATTCCGATCATCTCTTTCAAAGACGGTAAGATTGACGACACGGGACATGCCAAAAACATCGACTATTTGATGCACAACAACTACCTCGATGAAGGACGAAAGCGCGTCATTGCTATCGCCGGAACAAGCCTGATTCATCACATCAGTGAAACCGAGCAGCTTCGCCTTATCGACAAAACCGCACAACAGATCGGTGATGACGGCATCTTCATTTCAGGGATCGTACCCAATCCCATCCATCAAGCAGGTCAACTCATCGAAGCGCAGTCCGAACTCCAGAGACCGCCAGACGCGTATCTACTTATGCCGCTGACCGGTGTCTCGAATCCTGAAGGTGTCTACCAACAGTACATGGCATTTGGCGAGAAATACGGCACAGCCTGCGGCGCACGCTTTCTCCACTATTTCCGCCAGAAACGTGATTTATCAGCGGTTATCCGTCTCTTGAACGATTCGCCACATTTCATCGGTGTGAAGATCGGAACGGATGAAGCGGATGTCGAGCCGCTCGTTGAAGGTGTCGGTGACAGCGGTATTGTGATGTGGGGTATCGGGGACAGATGTACGCGTCCGGCACAGTTAGGCGCGGTAGGACACACCTCCGGCATTGCAGTCGCTTTCGCACGGGCTTCGGATGAGATCAACAACGCACAACGTCGTGGCGATTACGAGACCTCTGCCCAAATTGAAGCCGACATCGCACCCCTTGAAGAAATCCGTTTCATGAACGAGCGGATTTATAACTATTCCGCAGTCGTTGAAGCGATGCTCCTAAGCGGTTTCGACGACATCACTGCAGGAACGGGCGGTCCGTTCAACCCACGCGTGCCAGCAGACATCCAGGAACAACTCCGCAGGATCACACAAGACTTGAAGCGATACCATTAAGATTAACAATAGTTTGGACAGTTTCTGTTTAGTTCATGACCTGTTTCCGAAGCATTTCCGATTTTTCTGAAAGTTTTTCACACAAAACCGACGCGTAGGAAAATAACGCGAATGAACTAAAGAGCAGCCCCAGCGGGGCGGTATGTTTATAGAAACGTCAGGGCCCCCCAAGGTCTAAGCCCCAGCGGGGCGATATGTGTACCACACCTAAAATTGTCCAAACTATAGCAAGATTAAGTGCTATGTTCTGTTTGACAATCGGAATCGAAAATCGCCAATTTGACAGAAGCATCGCCTTATGATACAATATTTAGCAATAAAGCCAAAACTCTATGTTGAAACAACGGTTGTGAGTTACTTGGTTGCGCGCCCAAGTAATGACGCATCATTACTTTATCGGCAACAAATTACACGCCAATTGTGGGAAGAGTGTGCCGACGATTATGAATTTGTTGTTTCAGATATAGTCATCAGCGAAATCCTGAAAGGTGATGCTGAGGCAGCACAGCGTCGGTTTGATGTAGTAGCCGACCTAACGATATTGGACATATCTCTGGAGGCGGATAAGCTTACACAAGATTTGATAGATGCTGGAGCTGTGCCACACCAAGCACGCTCGGATGCCCAACATATAGCCTTCGCAGCGGTTAATAGTATTGATTACCTTGTCTCTTGGAACTATAAGCATATTGTAAATGAAGTAAGGAGGCAGCGCATCAATGAGGTTTGTCACGCAGCAGGGTTTCAGCCACCAACTATTTGCACGCCAATAGAAATTATTGAGGAGGCTCAAATGAGAGAGAAAGTTGATATGTATACGGATGCTGTGCTTGAGGAATGCTATCGGATGAAAGAGGAATTCAATGCTCAATTTAACTCCGTGAAGGAACTTTCCGACTATTTGAAAGCAGAAAATAAAAAACGCAAAGCACTTGGATGGAAATATGTTTCAGTGCCACAATCCCATGATAACTGTCACAAAAAGGGTTGAATGCCTCTGAAAGTTCGCAAGTTTTACCATGTCTTACGATAGTTTAGCATTACGCGTTATTACCAAAGAACTCCGAGAATCCATTTTAGGCAGCACGATTCGACATATTGAACAGGTGAACGCACACACCTTTTCGTTCAAGGTCGGTCCTGCTGCCGAAACGCGTTGGTTGACGCTCTCCGCACATTCGGTGCATGCCCGCGTACATCTCATCGAAAAACCGCCACCGGCGCAAAAACAGTCCTATCTCGCAGATTTTCTCACCACACACCTCAGACGCGGCAAAATTACCGAGATTGAGCAGATCGGTTGGGATCGGATCCTTAAAATCACCGTCCAACCCGTCTCCGATGAACCGATACAACCTGCCCCCAAAGCCATCATCGCTGAGTTGATGGGTAAACATAGTAACATCATCCTCATCGATGCATCTGATGACAGGATTCTGGAAAGTCTCAAGCGCATTGATGAAACGGTGAACCGACACCGAGAAATTTTACCCGGTGAGACGTATACTTTGCCACCGCAACAAGGAAAAGTTGCACCATTGATTCCTGACAAGGAGACGTTTATTGAATTGTTTGATGGACAATCGGAGATAGGGTGGCGAGAACTTTTTAGCAAAATAGACGGTTTCAGTCCAACCCTCGCGAAGGAGGTTGTGGCACGAACAGCCGAAACGGATCTTTGGGACGCTTACCAGCAGGTAATTACCTATTTCGATCCGGCAAACGCAACACCGCAACTGCTCATGGATGGCAACGAACCGATTGCAGCATCCGCACTACCGCTACAGCAATATCCGAATGCCGTTGCGCAAGCCTTTGATACGATGAACGACGCTATCGCTGCCTACTACGATGCTATCACGTTGAAGGAGCGTATCATCTCTGAGCGGAATGTTCTGAAACAGGCGTTGAAGAAACAGAAGAATCTACTCCGCCGGAAAGCGAAGGCACTGCAAAACGATTTGGATCGCGCAGAAAAATCGGAAGACTACCGTATCCAAGGCGAATTGATCCTCGCGAACTTACATACAATGACCCGCGGACAGGAGCAGGTCGAGTTACAGAACTACTACAGTCCCGAACTCGAAAAATTGACAATTCCGCTCAACCCAGAACAGACTCCCTCCGAAAATGCGCAAGCCTATTTTAAGAAATACACGAAAGCGAAACGTGGGTATGCGCGTATCCAGCAGCTCATTTCAGATTTGGATGCCGATCAGGAGACCTTGCAGCTTTATGTATCCGAATTGGAAGCGGCGAAGACTTTAGAAGACCTTCAACACCTCCGTGCTGAGTTTACCAAGAACGGCTATCTCAAAGCACCGCAAGGCAGAAAGCAGAAACAGCCGGCAGGCGAAGGTCCCTTCCGCAGGTATACTTCTACCAACGGTTTCCAGATGTATGTCGGCAAGAACAGCCAATCGAACGATCTGCTCCTACGTCAGATTGCCAAACCGAGCGATATGTGGCTCCACGCCAAACAGATCCACGGTTCGCATGTCATCATCCGTAACCCAGAAAACCGTCCCGATATTCCGATGCCCACGTTATTACAAGCCGCACAACTCGCCGCCTACTACAGCAAAGCGCACCACGCCAGTAATGTGCCTGTTGACTATACATGGGCGCGGTATGTCGTAAAACGGAAAGGCAACGTCGCAGGCTACGTACATTACACACGCGAAAAGACGTTGTATGTTGAACCCGCTGTCCCGTCGTCTAATCTTTGACAAAATATTTAGAATGTGGTAGAATTGATTTTAGATGTGTAATTTTGCTGGAATTTTTCACTTGGCAATTAGTTTTAACTCCGCTAAAATTTGTGAAGTTAATGTTAAAATCGTTTCCTATTCATGTGCAAAGTGCTAAGGATGAAAGTGATTATGCAGATACAATTAATTCAAAAAAAGGCTCAGATTGGCAGTCAAATTGAGTTGATTCTGACAACCGGCGATAAAATATCAGGTCTTCTTAAAGAGATTGGTCTTGAACATGTTAAATTAGATGCGGCTAAGGGCGAAATGACAATTTTAGTGGAGTCAATAATTGGGGTTCAGAGTCTAGATAATACGAATGCCTCCGAATCTCCCTCTAATATTCCAGATCCGGTTAATTTTGAAGAACAGGCTTCTGAGAAACTGATTGAAATTGAAAAGCGGTTTAGTAACCAGATTGAATCTGCTAAACTCGAATTGGAACCGCCAGATTTAACCTTTCCAGCGGAAGAACTAACAGGTTGGCAAAGTACAACCATAGCAGGCGAATGGAACCGAATAAAGAATACGTATGAGAACGCTCAAAAAATCAATGAATTAAGTCCTAAATTCAGTAGAATCCAACCACTTGTTATTGAACTCAAATCTTTAGTTAAACGCTTCCCAAATTCACCATCACTCAAGCGTGTTTTTGCTTATTTTTCTGCACTCTCAGATAATTGGCAAGAGGCTGCTCAAATCTATCAAGAGGTAGCGATTGCTTCAGAGGATACCAATGATTGGTTTAATGTGGCGGTGTCGGCATTGAATGCAAATAAAAAAGAACTTGTCTGCTATAGTTTAGAGAAATTTTTCTATGGGAGGTCCGTTATTGATGTCTCGGAGGCGTGGTATGCTTATATCAGTCTCGTAGAAAAATTCAACAACCTTTCTGTCTTTCGTGAACTTTGTAGAAAAGACGAAAACGATGTCACTGAGAATGAAATTGCGGTATTATTGGATGCAGCTATTTATCTCTTAAAGAAGAGGGTAAGCACAGAATTAGCGATAGAAGTTATACAAAAACGCATGAAAGGTGAACAGCAAGAATCTCTGCTTAAAGAAGTGTCTCAAAAATTTGGTGGCCAGTCTACCGAGTCCTACCGCCAATTCTTGACAGAGTTCGTGGAATCACCTATCCATGTCACAAAACCACCAGCTATATCTAAATGGAATAACCTTTTTAGACAGGCAGAGCAAGCTGTTGATAGTGGAAATCTTGAGTCTGCGGAGCATCTTTATCGAAAATGCATTGGTCAAAATATCCAACATGATAGTGCAGTCAAAAACCTTGCAATGGTGCTTGTCCGATTAGAGCGTCCGCGGGAGGCTGTCGAACTCCTTGAGAACAAACGAGTAGATATAGAAGATAAGCAGTCCCTAGATAACACTTTCATCATGGTATATCAGGCTGCGGGTCAGTATCAAAAAGCAATTGATCTGCTCAACAATCTCCTGAAACAAACTTCAGAAAAAGAAAAAAAAGCACATATCCGCTTGCAGATCGCGAGTAACGAAATCAAACTAAGGAATATTGAAATTGAGACAGCACCATCACACTTTTCGAGTGAATTAAGCGAATTTGCACAATTTTTTTTGGAACGCTGTGAATTCCATGGTGTCTTGCCAAAACGAGTAAACGACGGAAAATACATAGGTTCTGAAAAAGACGCTCGGTATGATATCAGAAGACTTGTGGATATAGCCAAACAGCTAGGGACGAAACGCCCTCGCGACCGTAGTAACTACTATCTTTCAGCGGCTCGAATCTCCTTTGATGTAGAGGATGATCGACACTTTTTTTATCGTTACCTTTGCCGTAGTTTTGCCTCAAGGGGGGACGCTGCCGTGAGAGAAAATAAACATCTGGATACTGTGCGAGAGTGGTATTGTGAAGCATTAACTGCTTACGATGGAGATAAGACATGTCGTCCGGATGAGCGAGATGCAGTTAATTCCCTTGTTAGATATCTATATTCAACATTGGGGTATGCCCATATCGATCTAGCACCGAACACTCAAACTTTCAAAAAAGTAGTAAATGATGTGGTTAATAATCATCCAGATAAGAAAAAAGTCTTTGATTCCGTTGCGTATCTTGTTTTACACAGTCGTTTTGCTGCTGATAGGGTTTTGAACCGTTTATACAATAATGAAACTTTACGGGCAATGGCTATTGATTATTTAAAAGAAATGGAGATAGAAGTCCCTGATGTTATGGAACGACTCGTTGATTTCGTTCGTCCCTGGAATGAGCTGCGAAATGAAAAATTCAACGCAGCTCGTAACACATCAGACAAATTGCGGTTATTGAACAACTTTGATCTTACTACGTCATGGTTAGAAGATAACATTAGATTCGCAGCAGATATTCGTTCAAGTTTGTTCTTTGAATTAGATCAACAACGAGTTGGAGAGCTGCAAAGGGTCCTTGAAAGTGCATTAGAGCTTTGTAAACAGGTGACATTTGAGGAACGGGAACGTCGGAGTTTCCAACTTAAGGATTCTTGTCAGACTCTATGTCGAGAAATCGTGGAAAGCCCTACAAAGTTATCTGTCGAAGATGTTTATCCGGTTATTGAAGTCATTCAGGAGAAAACCAACGCATATCGTGAGGAACTCTATCAGATCTATTCCGAAGACGAGTTTGAGACAATCGAAAATCCTTATGCTGCTTATGCTGAAGGGGGAATTGTTGGTGAAAAAGAGATGTTCTTTGGGCGTGACGAGTTAATCCAAAACATTGCACAAGCTATCCAATCCTCTCGCTTACAAAGCAAATGTGTCTTGGTATTTGGGCAAAAACGATCCGGTAAGTCTTCAGTTTTGTATCACCTAAAAAAGACACTGGAAAAAGACAGCAAGCTGCTTGTTCTTGATTTGGGAAACATTGGAACGCTTAGTGAAGATTCCTCCGTACCACTCTTATACCGAATTCTTAGGCGTATTTTAACGGAATTGGAAGACGCAGTCGAAGACCGTGTTGATGAAGGGTTACCCCCATTGGGCTTTTCTATTCCGGGTGATGATGAATTCTATAAGCATCCGGATCCGCTGCAACGTTTTGAAGATATATTCAGGAGTCTAAAACGCTACGTTTCTAAGCAGGAAAGTTGGCATGGTGTAAAGGTTGTACTCCTGATAGACGAATTCCAGTATATTTATGATCGGATCCTGGCAGGCAAAATCCCCGAATCCTTCATGCAAAGTTGGAAGGCTTTGTTGCAGGCAAACTATTTCCATGCTGTGTTAGTTGGTCAAGATGTAATGCCTAAGTTCAAACTCCGTTTTCCCAATGAGTTTGGCACAACACAAGATGAGCGCGTCACCTATCTTAAACCAGATGATGCAAGGAGTCTTATTGACGAACCTATACGTATTGGCGGCAGGCAGGGCGAAAGTCGTTATCGAGAACAAGCGATTGAACAAATTTTAGAGCTAACAGCGGGCAGCCCGTTCTACATTCAAATGCTATGCAACCGGCTGGTTGAGTACATGAACGTTAAACATGCCCATCTGGTAACGGAGGCAGATGTGGAACAGGTCAAAAATGAACTGATAAACGGTGTAAATGCATTGGATTTAGATAAGTTTGATAATCTTATTAATTCGGGAGATACATCAGCAGATGCCATTTCAGATAACGACGCGTTGAAAGTCTTGAAAGTTATTGCTGATAATAGTGTGACAGGTCCCTGTTATCGTGATAGAATTGACTGCAAGACTAGCTTACCTATTGATACGATTCTGGACGATCTTGAAAAACGAGATATTGTTGAACGCCGCGAGCAATTCTATCAAATTCAGGTTAGGCTTTTCAAAGAGTGGCTTATTGTTAACAGATGAGGGAAAAAGGTGATGAATTACGGGTTTGAAAACCCTTATGCGGATTACGGCAAAATCGTTCGGGGAGAACGTTTCATCGGCCGTAAGAACATCATAAACGTTATTGAGAGCCGAATTGTTCGCCCCACGAATCCCGCGAATCTTGCTATCATTGGGGTGCATCGTATTGGCAAAAGCAGTTTAGCTTATAAAACAATCATTGAACAAAAAGATAAGTTCACCTCTCAGAGAATCCTTCCGATTTGGATGAATCTTTCTTCTTATGACCAGTCTAGGCACTTTTTCCGATCACTTGTTGATGAATGTGTCAATGAAATGGAGGATTTAAATTGGCTCACCGCAGAGATTCAACGCGCCGCAGACCGCGTTTTCGGGATTGAAGACCCATGGAACCAAATTAGACGCTTTTTTAAGAAAACTCAAGAAGCAGGATATGGTACGCTTTTCATTCTTGATGAATTTGATCACGCTCGACACCTTTTTGAAGGAGAAACTGCCTTCCAATGCTTACGAGAATTGGCAGATTACCCAGATTACCGGTTATCTCTTGTTCTAACGTCGCGTCGGAATGTTAGAGATATTGAGCGCGTAGCTGGCTCCAGTTCGCCATTTCATAACATTTTCCAGGTACAACGCTTAGCGATGTTCAATGACGAAGACTTAGAAATCTATTTTTCGCTGTTTTCATCTACCGGAATACAAATAACGGATGGCGATCAGGAACGCATCCTATTCTATTGTGGGGCGCATCCTTATCTTCTTGAAATGTTAGGCTGCGAAATTGTTGAAATGTTTCGTCAAAATGAGCAAATTGATGTTGATAAAGCTGCCAATGCTGTTCTCCAATCTATTTTTGGACATTATGACGACATGATTCGGTTGCTAAGAGAAGATGAAACGCTTAATAAACTCCTCCAAATTCTGTTTGGTCCGGTCATTGATGTTAAGCAAGCTGATGCGACTGAACTTCAAAACTACGGTTTGATCAAGCCAACAGAAAATGGAACCTATGTCGCTTACTCAGAGCACTTCCACGATTACCTTAAGTTACACGAACGTTCTACAGAATTTGCAACTGATTTGTGGCCAATTTGGAGAGATACCGAGAAAGCACTCCGTGAAGTGATTACAACCACTATGTTCAAAGTCCATGGGAATCAGTGGATTGAAAAATTAGAAGCGGAACGTCCTAATCTGCAATCCATTTTTAACGAGTGTCGGAAAGCACAACAGAAAGAAGCAAGATCATACGGAGATAGGGCCTCACAGAACTTGATCGATTTTACCTATCCAGCAGACTTATTTACGATTATCTGCGCGAGGGGACTGTGGGGATCACACTTTGAGCCAATTTTCGGTCACAACCCAAATTACTGGGAGCACCGCAAACAGTTATTGGCGAAGTGTAGGAATCCGTTAGCCCATAACCGTTCAGAAGTTCTTCAAGATCATGAACTTAAAACCGTTGAGGCGTATTGTCAAGAAATTTTGAGTATATTATCTCCGGAAAACTCACTATAGAGAATTTGATTTATGCCTCTCATGGTTGCTGAATTTAGGACTTAGATTTTATGCTATGATCGAATATAAAGGTTATATTGGTGCTGTCAATTTTGATCCAGAAATTGACCTTTTCCATGGAACAGTCATTAACACCAATGACGTAATCACGTTCTATGGGAAATCTATAGATGAGCTCCGCGAAGAGATGCAAAAGTCAATTGAAGGTTACATTGAATTCTGCAAAGAGCAAGGAAAAACACCAGAAAACCCTTTTTCTTTAGGTTAAGAGTTCTATAAGGTGGCAGAGAAATTGTCACCGTTCGGAAAAGTAACCTGAACATCGACATTATCGTTATCCGGATCCAGAGGGGCAATTCCGCCATAGATTGTTAATCTATAACCGTTATGTTGTAAAGTTATCAGGACTTACGCAAAATAGTTGACATGATTTCCATACTTTGCTAATATGGTCTGTAAGGAGGTGTGTAAAAATGAGCAAACCGACCCGCTTAGATTACTGCCAGTATTTACTCAGTACCCCTATCAACTATACGCTC
>JAJDXV010000043.1 GCA_022823085.1 Candidatus Poribacteria bacterium | reverse complement strand
CAAAACAGTATAAAATCGTCTATTAAATGGGTTTTTTTATCGGTATTTCGTATTGATGTCATTAGGTTTAGAGGAATTAGAAAACTTTCACTCCTGTAAAATATGTGTGCGTTCGTTCTTACGAAGTCAATGGTCATAGGGGTTAAAAGTTGCATTAGCACTTATTTTTTACATGATCCAAACAATTGTGAGAAATCCCAGTCAGTCTCAAATTAGGAACCGCCTCAAAATAGTGTAAGAAATACCGATTGACACACAAGCACAAATATGGTTTACTATTTCCAAAAAATGAACCCTGACCAGAGGAGCGACTCATGGCAAACAGGAGATTCGAGGAAGATGTAACTGCGGGGCTTGAATACTATCTCACTGAAAAAGAACAGCAGTATAGTAAAGAGTTATCTGAAGTAAGATCTCACTTAGAGGACCGCGTAAAGGAAGTCAAAACGGGTCTTGAGAAAGACATCCGAGAAGTCAAAACGGATCTCAAGGATGACCTTAGAGAAGTCAAGGCAGATCTTAAGGATGACCTCAAGGGCATTAAGGACGACCTCAAAGGCGTAAAAACCCAAGTGATGGTGTTGATGGGGCTCGGTATTACCAGTTTTATCGCACTCATCTATCTTTGTGTGAATATTCTTCCGAACTGAATGCATGATTTCAATAGGAGGTTACAAACGATGAGAGTTATAAGTGCTTTGATCGCTATAGCAGTTCTCTTTATTTTAGGGATATGGGTTCAGGAAAGCAGATCAGAAATCGATCCAGAATCCTTGATGGGCATGTGGCACTTTGATCAGGGAAAGGGGAATACGGTTAAAGATGCCTCTCCGAACGGTAATGACGGTAAAATCGTTGATGCCAAACGGGTCGAAGGTTATGAAGGTATGGGCATCGAATTCGATGGGAGCAACCATGTGGTTATTCCTGCAAGCGAGACGACAGATGACTTCCTTGACGGATTCACGTATCTGCTCTGGGTGAAACCGCTCGGGAACCCTTCCGGTCAACACGTCCGACTCATAGAGAGAGACTGGCACAACCCAAACATCCTTATTGGTCCAAATGATTTCTACGGTAGTTTTCTATTTAATAATGTGATAGATAACAGCCAGATCCGGGGCGGGACATGGGAGATGGAGGCGTGGAGTTTTGTCGCTTTAACACACGACGGTGAGATACTTGCGCTCTATGTTGATGGCGAGACTGTCGCGGATTTGAAGGTCGGAAAACCGACTTTCACGCAGAATAACGATGGCGGTTCTATCTGGTTAACCCGCTGGAAAGGTGGCCCAGGATGGGATTTCAAGGGTGTGCTTGACGAAGTTGCGATCTTCAATGCACCGCTGAGTGAAGACGACTTAAATACGGTTATGACAGAGGGGCTTGAAGGTGCCCTTGCCGTTTCATCTGTTGGCAAATTGGCGACGACTTGGGGGGACATCAAGCAGTAAGCAACGGTTATCTGTGAGGTCAAGGCATATAATGCGGGATAACGATGTACAGTTCGCAGTCGTCCGAGAGGATCCGACGGTGGAGGCGGCGTTAGTCCGATTAACAAAAGCGAGCAATGTGCTGTTAATCGCTTCCGGTGGATGCACTGCACTAACGTTACAAGCCCTGTTCCCCGACTTGCATATCACGCTCGTTGATTTTAATCCGGCGCAGTTAGAACGCGTTCGGGAAAAGATGCGTGCCTTGCAAGATACCGATACAACGACGCGTCATCAGAGATTTAATATCGGCACCAGCGATCCGAACGGACTCAATCAAAATGGGAACTTTGAGTCGCTTTTCCGAGGTTTACGCGAATTTATCTTCGATTTGGTTGCTGATGAATCTGAAATCCGCGCACTGTTTCAGGAGAAAGACCGACTTGCTAATGTCTCGGAGTTACTCTTTTCGAGTCAGTATTGGCGAGTGGCGTTTGATCTATATTTTGGCGACTCGCTGCTGAATGCGATGTTTGGACCGGATGCCACGCAGCACGCTGAACCCGGAAGTTATCCGCGCTATTTTCAGGCACTATTTGAAAAAGGGCTAACATCTCCAACGGCGTTTGATAATTATTTTCTTCACCATGTATTTCTTGGATACTATCTCCAACGTCCGATGAGCCTGCCTTACTACCTGCTATCGCCGCTTACCGATTATCGTTTTCAGATGGTCGAAGGCACACTTGATCAGGTGCCAGATTTGCAACGGTTCGATCTAATTTCTCTATCTAATATTATGGATTGGATGCCACTAACGGAGATTGCCGCGCTTATCGGTCATCTTCAGCGCGAGATGAAATCCGGCGCAAGCCTTCTCTACCGTCAACTCAATAACGACACGGATCTCTCGGCATGTTTTGGCGATTTGTTTGAATTCGATGCGGCGTTGGGAGTCCGATTCCAAAGTACCGAACGCAGTCTGTTTTATTCCAACGTTCATGTCGGAAAAAGGAGGTAAATCTTGATGAACGTATGCATTGACGCTGTCTTAAAAGAGGCAAATATGTGGATGAATCCGTACTTTAAGGCTCTGCGTGACGGGACATTTGATTTCGATGATTTCGTTGAAACGCAGATCCAATTCCACTTTGCTGTCGTGTTCTTCAACCGTCCGATGGCAGCACTCGCCGCCAAGATCCCGACTTCAGAATTGCGTTTAGAGGTTATCCGCAATGTTTGGGAGGAACACGGCGAAGGCAATACGTCGCTGATGCACGAGAAAACATTTATCGCCTTTCTTGACCGACTGGCTGGCATTAAACCCGAAGATATAGAGAAACGCGCAATGTGGCCCGAAGTTCGCGCCTTTAATACCGTGCTTGTCGGTGCTTGCGTGATGGATGAATACTTGATTGGTGCCGGTGTCATGGGGATCATCGAGCGGATGTTCTCAGACATCGCAGGCTGGCTCGGGGAAGAGGTTCTGACGCATGGCTGGATGTCCGTAGAAAAACTGATTCACTATAACCTCCACGAAGACCTCGATATTAAACATGCCGACGATTTCTTTGATGTGCTCCGTCCGGCATGGGATGCGGATGTCGAAAACAGATACTACATTGAACAGGGGTTGCGGCTCGGTGCGTATATTTTTAATTCACTTTATGCAGGGCTTTACACCGCGCGAAATCGTCGCATCTATCGCGAGGTGCGCGGCCCCCATACACGCGCATCGTGACATTATTGGGGTATCGGATGCGGAAAAACCGCGCTTTGAAGGTCAGGGAACTACGCAGTGCGGAGTGGCAAGTTTTCCAATCTCGGATCGCGGACTTAGAGAAAGGGACGAGTTACCCGTTAGGTGAAGACCGTTTTGAGATTGATCACGGCGAGGATTACTTCGCTTTCTTCACGCGTTTGGGGAGGCTCCACTACTATGTTGTGCTTGATGGGGATCGCGTGGTGGCGGTCGCCGCTGCGATTTTGCGCCGTGTTCCACCTGCGCGCGATAAGGATCCGAAGACGATATGGTACCTTTGTGACTTGAAAGTCCATCCCGAATACCGCGGACGCTATCTCCCTTTTTCAATCTTCGCCCACGCTTTTCCGAAATTGTGTCCGATTTCGCCGCGCGCGTATGCCATCTCTATGGATGCCGATAGCCAGCGTCCGAACCGCGTTGCACGTCTGTTGAGCCGTTTTCGGCTCGCGCCGATGTCAGTCGCAACGAAGTTAGGGATCGTCTCTGTAGATGCCGAGCGGATGCGAAGCGTTGCGCCTGTTTTACGAGAACACTTTGGCGGGGTCTCGTATCTATCGTTGGCGGGCAAAAAGGACATCATTTTGCAAAGCACGCGTTCCGCTATGCCGCTGTTACACGTTCAGTTCGGACCGTGTGCGGCGCAGGGACATCCTGAACCGCTTGATGGTTACGTCCACATGTTCTGTGTTTCGATAGACCATCCATTGCTTGGGATATTGGAGCAGCAAGCGATTTATCCATCAGCCACAGCCACAGTCGTCCATCATCGCATGGAGAAGTGGGATTGGGGTTTCATCCTCACCAGCGATATTTGACAATGGCGTATCTCTAATCGGTAAACTTGATAGGGGCAATGAGGATATACTTTATGAACAGGGCCATTCAATTGTACCTATTCCCTTTATATATATGGATACGTCTTCCTCTGTAGGAGCGAGCTGCGCTCGCGATCTTTCCTAAGAACGGGCACCTATGTAAAGCAAAACCATGATCCAAATCGTACAATTGAATACCCCTGACTTTATGAACCGGTACATCAGATTATTTTTAGGCGTTCTCGTTTTAGGACTTCTTCTCTCCTGCGCGAGGACACACCAACAGATTGTTGAAAATACTTCAGAATTTCAAAAATACAGAAATTCTATAGTCCGGGTAGAAAATAAGCACGGATTCTTTTCAAGAGGCATAGGCAGCGGGTTTTTCGTGGAACGGAACAAGGTCGCAACTAACATTCATGTGATCGCTCATCCAGGGCCTATCTACGTAAAATCATTAGACAAAAAGAGGGCTTGGAAAGTTGAAGGTGTTGCTGCGTATGATGTAAGAAATGATCTCGCCATTTTAAAGGTTGTCGGTGAAGGTGAGGCACTTCCTCTTGGGAACAGCGATATTGTCCAGAAAGGTGAACACATCTCTGTAGTGGGATATCCCGATGGAAAATACAAAGTTGCTGAGGGTACACTGCACGGCATACGGAATAACGATAAATGGCTTCAAATGGAAGTTGATACTGCTGGTGGAAGTAGCGGCAGTCCTGTTTTAAACAGTGAGGGGCAAGTTATTGGTATTGACACGACTGTAGACGATTTTTACAGTTATGCTATCCCTTCAAATATACTCAAGGTATTGCTTACGCAGTCGGCATCAACTCAACCTTTGGAACAGTGGCATAAGCGAGAACTTATTCGTTCTTACCATCATGACGTTCAGGGAACAAAAAATTATTACTATAAAAAACGCTATGACAAGGCGATCGCTGATTTAGATGAAGCTATCCGGTTAAACCCTGAGTCTATTTATGCCTATTTCACACGTGGAAAAGCGAGGGCTGCCCTCGACGACCATGAAGGTGCGATAAGTGATTATGATAAAGACATCAAACTAAATCCAGAGAGTTCTATTGCCCACTTCAATCGTGGAAATAGTAAAAGTGATCTTGGTAACTATAAAGGCGCAATTGAAGACTATGATAAAGCCATTCAACTAAATTCGAAGTATGTGGATGCCTACGACAACCGGGGGATAGCAAAATGGAAACTTGGGAACTATAAAGGGGCGATAAGCGATTATGATGATGCCCTTAAGTTAAACCTGAAGCATGTGAATGCCTACAACAATCGGGGAATTGCGAAGAATAACCTTGGAGACTATGCCGGGGCAATAGCTGACTTCAATGAAGCTCTCAAGATCGACGCGACGTATGCTTTAGCCTATAGGAACCGAGGGTTCGTGAAGCTGATGCGTGGAATTTCTATGTCTAAGCAAGGTGAAAAAAAGAAAGCGCGGGATTTATTTCATGCATCGATAACCGATTTTGATAAAGCCATCAAAATTAATGCGAAGTCTGCCAACGCTTACAAAAATCGTAGTTTTGCAAAATTTAAACTCGGTGAGTCTGAATCTGATCGCGGAGACGTTGAAGAAGCCCAAATTTTATATCAGGAATCAATAGCGGATAGTACGCAATGTATCCGACTGAATCCAACAGATGATGATGCCTACTGCAACCGCGCGATCGCTAAGAGGGTGTTCGGGGATTCTAAATCTAAACAGGGGAATGAAAAAAAAGCACGCGGTTTATATGAAGCAGCAATAGTTGACTTTGATAAGGCTATCCAACTAAACCCAAGATCGACCAGATCTTATCGTAACCGTGCTCGTGCGAAAGAGGCACTTGGACAACATGATGCTGCAAAGGCAGATTTTGAAAAGGCACAAGAACTTGATGCGGATATCCAAAAATGAACTAGGCAAAGAGGTATACAGATTTTTAATTCACCGGATTGAAGACTTGGTAAGGATTTGTAACGGGCGTTTCTAAAACGGACAGACATTTTGCGCTGCCAAGGAGGTAGGATTATGGCAAGTTCACGAGATACTGGTGAAATGGTCGATGGCAAGAAGCACGGCTATTGGATTACCTATTACGCGAATGGAAATAAGCGGAGCGAAGGGAACTACATTCACGGGAAGAAAGATGGCCCCTGGATTCAGTACCACAAGAATGGCAACAAGGCGAGCGAAGCCTCCTTCCGTGATGGCAAGAACGAAGGCGACTATATGTGCTATTATGAGAACGGTAACCGCAAATGGGGCGGTCCCTATCGAGAACATGATGGCAGCTCGGCTGATGGCAGAAAAGAGGGGGTCTGGCTCTGCTACGAAGAGGACGGCGAAACCGTATGGCGCATCATCACTTACAAGAAAGGGGGTGCCCGCGCGAAACCCGATGAATACCCACTCGGTGTCTGCGATGTTTGTGGTGAAGGCAGACGTTCAACGTGGGGCGACACCTGCCCACAATGCGGGGCAGATGTTTCTGACGAATCCTTGAAATCCTGAAGTTCGATATTTCAAGAGAATTATCGGTTTTGGAATCCCAATGCTTTAGCTTTGGGAGGAAAAACCGCCCTTTTGAATCAGACCCAGGCGTTGAAATATATTTGACTTTGGTCTGAAAATGTGGTATACTTAATAGTATCACGTTGGCAGACATTTTCAGCGTTACCACATGGTAATGTGTCTGCCTACCCACTGAAAAGGGGTTAATGACGTGATACGTGATATACCATGAGATTAACTTTTAAATATCCTGTGTATCCAACACAGACACAGGAAACAGGATTATTACGATGGCTTGACCATCTGTGTGAACTTCAGAACTCTGCGCGCCACGATCGGATCGTCGCTAAAGAAGTTGAAGATCGTTTCGTAACGCTCTCCGAGCAGCAAGATAAGTTGACAGCCGCTCGTGAGAAATATGACGATTTTCGTGAAGTGCCTCAAGATTTTCAGAACCACGCTTTACGGCGTAACGACAAAGCGTTTGTTGCCTTCCGTAAACGCTGCGAAAACGGAGCGGCTAAGAAAGGTTTTCCCCGCTATAAAAAGCGTGTGCGTTCTCTGACATGGAGTCTTCGCAAATATACGAAAGTGGTTCGTCGAGAAACAAAAGATACTGATAAACAGACGATACGCGTCCGTGAGAACCCGATACGAGAA
>JAJDXV010000139.1 GCA_022823085.1 Candidatus Poribacteria bacterium | reverse complement strand
TGGACTGCCTTTCCGCGAATAGGGCAGTAGGTGATGGGTGTTTTTTTGCCTTCTATCCTTTGACGTAAATTCTGAATTTCAGATGTGTCAAATAGATCAAGGTGATAATTGCTGTCTTTGAGTATCGTTTGGATGATGTCGGGTTGTGTCATAGTTTTCTCTGTCTATTGAAACTCGTTTGTCTCTCTTCTATTTTCAATGTGTTTCTGCCCTGTTCCGTCCTGGGCATCTTAAATTCCAATAAGTTCGGGGCGCTCAACAGTGGGTAAAGATACATGACAATACGGAGCTTCAAGGTTCCGCTGCATACTCGACAATCGCTTTTGGATTTCCCCGTGGCATGCTCTCCACTGGTTGATCATCGGTTGATCCGATGTTGCCACTATGTGCATACCCAAAATGTCTCCATTCGGAGTTGTTCCAAATGTCGCTAACGCAAGTACTTCCGCATCTTCTTTTGTGAAACCGTACTCTTGTAACCGTCTTGCCCACCGTTTGAAGTATCGCGCGGGGTAGGAAACTTGTGTAGCGGCTAGGAAACGGCGGATGATCACAACATAACGCGATAAATGGTTTAGACGCTTCAACAAGTTATACGTCTGAGGAAGAATGAACAACGTAATGTTATTGGAGTGGGCGCGCTGAAAAAAATAGAGTGCGAAGAGATCAACAGAGGTCGCTGATCGTCCTTCTCCAAGCTTCAGCATGCCTTCCATGATGTGGCGTGCTGTAACCTTATCAAGCAGGCAGCGCATTCGGCTGAACCTCCACTTCTTCTATGTCTTCAAGTGCGTCTTCACTCCATTCATCCCAAAGTTTTTCTCGCTCTGACTCAGATAACTCAAGGTATTGCCCAAGCGTGAAGCCATCTAAGAAAGGTTCATCCGAAGATAACGGTTGGCTATCAAGTTCTGCCAAAAGCTCCTGTTTGAGGTGCGCGACGGCTTGCTCGGCATCATCAAGCATTTTTTTTTGCTTGATTGCATCAGTGGCCAACTCCGGTACCATTGCTAACAACTGTTGCCGGTCTTGCGGGCGCATCCGTTTAATCACGGCAGCAACTTGTTCAAGACTAACCGGTAAAGTAAATATATTTGCTTGCATGATCTTTTCCTATCAGTATTTGCTAATATTTCCCATGTTTTCCCGTGTGGCGGGATCCTTCAATTTTTTTTCAGTGAAAATCCAATCAACTAAGTCTCGATGAGCCGTTCTCGTTCCAACTCCTCTATTCGCTGGCGGAGCACTTTGATTTCTTCTTGTTGATCGCGGATTGCCCTAATTTCTGCTTCTTGTTGATCGCGGTTTCGGTTGTACTGATAAACAATAACCCCCATTGGCACAGCAACAAAAGCAATAATAGCAACGATTAAGGCAATGATTAGATGTCCTTGAAAGTCTATTCGTTTTCCCAGGGCTCCAATTTCATTGGTGATACGTTTGTCCAGTTCTATTTTCACCTCACTGATACGTTTCTCAAGCCGCACCTCAACATCATCAATACGCTTCCCAAGCCGCACCTCAACATCATCAACAATTTGGCGGATTTTCTCTAAATCCTCAACACTCAATTCGCCAAATGCAGACGTGCTGAAGCACAAAAGCCCCACAATGACAAGGAACGGTCCTAACATTTTCATGATCAATTCTCCGTACTTTACGGGATAGACTCACTATACGTTATGAAGTATAACACAATTATCGAGCATCCACAATAGATTTTTTACAAAAAGCAGGGCGATTTAGTTTTGCACATTTACTTTATATCCATGTATAGTCTCTTCTGTAGGAGCGAGCTGTGCTCGCGATCTTCCATAAGGAAACGTCAACTTATGTAAACGAAAATCAAAATCAAAACCGAGAACTAAATCACCCTTTACAAAAAGTAGTGCCGACAAGCGACAGCCACCACATCCATCGTCATCGCAACGAGCCAGTGGATCGCTGCACCATAGAGAAACGACCGCGTTTCAAACGCTAACACACCGAGCAATACACCCGCAATAATTGAACCGAGTGCCTCCGGCAAAGGTTTCGTATAGTGCAGGATAGCAAACGGAATCGTCTGAATTAAAATAGCATAATTCCCGAACTTCCGTTCCAATCCGAAAAGCATAAACCCGCGAAAAAAGAATTCCCACGAAAACATATAAACACCGTACGCGAGTTGATACAATAAGAACGCCTGCCAACTGCTTGTAACCGCCTTGCTGAGCGGATATTTTTCTACAAAAGGCGGATATACGATGACGGCAAGGACAACCACAGGTATCATTAGAACCCACGCCACGCCTGTCACACGCCATCCAAGTTTCTGGTTTCCGAGTTGAACGCCATAATTCTTTAGACGTTCCGCTGTCCCAAACTTGGCGACGAGTGCGGGAAGAAGAAACAACGTAAACGCCGTGATCAAGAACCAATAAAAATACGAGTGACTCTCAGGCAACGGTAAGCTGTCAAAGTATTCTGTGAAGTGCCGCCTGAAGAAGCTCCGACGGCTATAATACCTATGCAGCGTTAGCAACAGCGCAGAGGCAAGCAAGATAACAGTCGCTTGTCGTTCCCAACCCCGTAGATACTTTTCTTTGAGTGTTTGAATATTGATAATCATCTTGACTTCCTGTCAGTTTTGCGGTATTATACCGTGAATAGGAAAAATTTGCAATTGATCGGCAATAGAGAGGGCTAAGCGGTTTCAAGATCCAACGAAAAACTATGGAGGTATCAGATGGCGTGTCGAATGTTTGTTGCGGTTTCTATGTGTCTTGTCTTTGTGGTTTTAGCGTTTGGGGAAGCCACAAATCCGCTTGAAAAAGCTGAGGCTTTAATGGCGGACGGAAAATTTTACGAAGCACTTTTCGCTTTGGAACCGCTGCTAACGACAGAAGATAAAAGTGCTGATCAAGAAGCAGCACTCTGGCTTGCGAATGCACTTTGTAGAACATGGGTTCATAGTGACGATTTCTACAAAAAGTGGGAGCAAGAGAGGCTGGCAAAGAACAAACCTGAATTTAAGTATTCTGACGGATTCATGAACTCGGATAAAGTTATTACCTTGAACGCGTGGGGCGCGAAAATTATATACGAACACTTTAATGCCAGAGCAGAGTATGCATACGGTTTCCTCGAACGCCTTGTTACACTATATCCAGAGAGTAGTTGGCGACCTACTGCCGAATATTATCTTATTCAGCATGGATACAATGAGCGTGAACCTGTTAAAAAATCTCTCAATGCCCACTACGATTACATCAAAAAATACGCGAAAAGCGGTCTGACAGAAGTTTATATGGCTTATCTCTATATTGCACATGTCAACGATAATCTTTGGCAGGCGTTGAAATCACTGGGTGAAAGCGAGCACTACATTGGTTTCACCAGTGGCAACACGCAGAAGGACAAAGCAGATGCCGAGAGACACAAAGCGGAAGCACTAAAGTATTACGCAAAGTTTATCGTGAGCGTCAGTGGGAATGAATATAAGGGCATATTTTCACATCAGTATCGGGAAACTCTCGAAAGATATGAAAATCTCAAACAGGACAAAGAGTGGAACAGTTGGTTTATTATTCTGGATTAAAAGAAAAAAAATCCAACATGCTAAATCTTGAGCAGGTCAACCGCATCTTAATCATCAGACTCGCACCGCTCGGCGAAACAGTCTTAACGACACCCGTCATCCGTGCCTTGCGTGAACATTTTCGAGAGGCGCATATCGCCTACATGGTAGCACCGACACGAGAGGACCTGGTATCCGCAAATCCATATCTCAATGAAGTGCTGACCTATCAGCCTTCCGTGCCGAAACTTATCTACCAAATCGCGCGACGAAAATTTCAGATGGCAGTCATATTACAACCGACGTTCCGCTTGGTATTACATACATTTCTCGCCCGAATCCCGCTTCGCGTCGGATTTGAAACGAACGCAGCAAGAAAGAAGTTGCTAAACATCGCAGTCCCGAATAATACAGCACAACATGAGACGCAACGCTATCTTGATGTCGTTCGTGCATTGGGTGTTGAGATAACAGACGATGAACCAGAAGTGTTTGTCGATAACGAAGGTAAAGCGTGGATAGATAACTTTCTTAAAATCGAGAAACTTGATGACGGCAAGCCTATCATCGGTCTCAACCCCGGAGCCGCTACCGTTTATCGGCGTTGGGACGCAGCGAATTTTGCCGTTCTCGGTGACCGACTACACGAAACATACGATGCACACATTGTTATCACAACCGGACCGCGGGAGGGTGAATTAGCCGATCAAGTCGTAGCACAGATGGCACATTCGCCTGTTATTGTCAATCAGGCAACCCCGATGCAGCTTGCGGCACTTCTACAACGGTGCAACCTCTATATCAGCAACGACACGGGACCGATGCACCTCAGCACCGCCGTAAAAACACCGACGATCGCCTTGTTCGGCGCGTCAAACCTTACCCAGTGGGCACCGCCATGGAAAAAGCATGCCGTGATCGCTCGCAAAGATTGTGAATTTATGAAAACGCTATCGTCTAAAGAGTGGGACGCACACCCAGATCGCGCTCGCGAAAATCTCAAAGCGATTACCCCGGATACAGTGATGACAACAGTGGAGAAACTCATAAAATGAACGCTGAATACAACCAAACAAACGGATTAGATGCCCAACGCATTCATAAATGTCTAACCGATATCCGTTCCAGGATGTATCGGCAGACCCTCCTACAGACGACCGCAGCCGCGCTTTTCTGTGGACTTGTCCTGCTTGCTGCGATATTCCTCCTAAACCGATGGATTCTTCTACCGCTTCAGATGTCGCTCATCAGTTCAATTGTCATACTTGCTGCAATAACGATAGGTATCTATCTCAGCCGCAAACAACGCAAGGATTTGTCGTTTGTAGCAAATTTCGTTGACCAAAAAATGGAACTCAAAGAACGCCTCAGTACGGCACACGGGTTGATGCAGATCACACCCCAAAACGAATTCGCGCAACGTCAGATCCAAGATGCAGTCGAGACTGCATCCACTTTGGACATCGAAAAAATAAGTCCATATCGTGTGCCAAAACGCCTAAAACTGTTTCCAATTCCACTTTTATTTATTGGACTTTCCTTCGCCGTCCCTCCTTTCTATGAAGCACCGCAGCCACTCACCCCTCAACAGCAAGAAATATTGGATAAAACCGCTCACGAACTTACTGAAAGACAGGTAAAAAATTCAGACCTACAGCAGCAAATCAGCGACACCGTCCAGAAATTGAAAACCACCACCGATTTTGATACGGCACAGCAACATCTCAGCGACCTAAAAAACGAAGTACGCAAACAACAATCCGAACAAGCCGATGCTATCGCCGAAGCCACCGAAGCGAGTCAAAGTTTTCGCGGAATGAATGCCGACCCCCTCGCTGCAGAACTTGAGCATCTCGCAGAACAGATTGAGATACCGCCAGAACTCCAATCAGAACTTACCGACCTCTTTGCACACTTGGCTGAACGCTTACCAAAGGGAGCACTCAGCGATGCGTTGAATCAAGTCCAAAGCAAAACTGTCACACCAGAGACGCTGCAAGACATCATCGCTGCACTTGAAAAGGTCAATAAATCAGATGATCTGGCGCAATTAGAAGCACAACTCACAGCAAGTCAGAAGGAATTAGCGTTGGCAGCAATCGAAACTGAAACGCCAAGTGGCGGTACTGCCAATAGCGATGGCGCACCTGGGCAAGACGCTGGGACTGCCGAGGTACAAGGCACCGCGGAAAGCATATCCAATTCCGATCCACAGACTGAATCCCCAACAACTGAAGCGGACGGAATAGAAAGCACTACAGATAGCGAAAACGCGACATCTCCACTCGTTGGCAAAGAAACACCGATTTTACAAGTTAATGGAGAACAGTTGACCCTTACAACACCCGATTCTGGCGATGCACAAGGTTTCTCCGATATCTTTACAGGCGAGGTACGTGACGGAGTACCTGTCTACCTACCTTTCAGCGATGCCGTCCTCAACGCGTCGCGCGCTTACGCCGAGGCGATAGACAATAAACGCATCCCCGTACGGTATCAAACACAGATTAAAGCCTACTTGGAGGCAATTTCAAGAAAAAAATGAAAAAAAGCATGATTAAAATCGCGATTGCTGTAGGCATTGTTGCTATAGTCTATTTCGTATTGAAATCCTATGGCGCGACAGACAATATCCGACTGGAAAATGTTCCGAAGATCAAAACGTGGGTGGCAAGTTTTGGGGCAATTGCACCGTTGGTCTATATCGGACTCTACCTTGTGTCTACCGTCTTCTTTCTACCCGGCACCCCTGTAACCGTGCTATCAGGTTTCGTGTTCGGTCCACTGTGGGGTGTCCTATACGCCTCTATAGCCTCTATTATTTCTGTATCCGCCGCATTTCTCATCGCCAGATACGTGGCTCGGGACCTCGTTGAAAACTGGGTCAAAGGGAACGCACAATTCCAAAGAATAGACGAACAAGTAGAAAAACAGGGATGGCGGATCGTGATGCTTACGCGCTTAGTCCCTATTTTTCCGTTTAACCTCCAAAATTATGCCTACGGACTCACCCGCATTCGGTTTACCACTTATGTTCTTGTTTCTGCTATCTTTATGTTACCCGGGACGGCGGTGTTGGTTCAACTTGGTGGGGCGTTTGTCAGTGGCGAAGGCAACTTTTGGAAGACCGCAATCTATCTCGGCATCGCGGGCATCCTGATGCTTTTACTATCGTTGATTCCGAGATTTTTTCAAAAAAAATCAAACGACATTATAGCTCAAGAAGAGCGATTAGATCGCTGAATTAACGCCGCTACTGCAGCAAGTGCTTCTTCACGCGTTCGGATTTCGCCATTAAACCGGTGTCTTTCAATCTCTTTTAGCAACCATCCGATCCGTCTCCCTCTTTTCAACTTAAATTTCTGAATCAAATCCTTTCCAGTGATGAGTTTACCCTGTTTGTAAACCGGCAGAATATATTTATCGTACGTGTTCACAATCTGTTTCAGTGATGCCGAGTCAATTGAATGTGACGCTGCTGCATAGAGAAGCACGCCCCACGGGTTGGATGCGTAAGTGCAGAAAAAGTCAATTATCTGTTTTTGGGACAATTGCCAATTCTTATTTTTCAGTACTTTGTCGCCGCTGAGAAGATTTCTCATAAGTTGTGTCGCTTTACGGCTCAATCGAAGATGGCCCTCGATGTCCCTAAGGTTACCTCCCAAGAGTAGACTCAGCTTGATTAAAGAACGCCGATTGACTCCGTCCCCGAGTTCTTCTTGAAGATAGCCATTAATTTCATTCCGGTGTACATGGAATTCTATCGGGATTGGGCTTTCCTCAAAATTTTCAAGCAAACGCCAAGGTATACATGTTGGTTTTATAGACGGAAGGACTTGCGCCAGTAATCCGACAGCTTCCATTTGTTGTAGGTATGGAGTCGCTTTTTTAACACTTAAAATTTTCGTCAGTTCGTCGCGACATCTTTCCGGCGCTACGTTAGCTAGTAGGGATCGATGCTTTGTTACCAAATCAATTGCCTCTTCAGAAATCTTGAAATCCAACTGTGCTGCGAATCTATAAATTCGCAGTAAGCGAACAGGATCCGCTTGTACGACCTGTTCACTCAGAAATTGGAGCAAACCTATCTCTAAGTCTTTCATACCGCCGCACGGGTCAATCACCTGAAAGGAATTTTGCTCATATATGTTATGTGTACCCGATGCCGTATTTTCAAACGCAATTGCCATCGCATTGATTGTCAGATCCCGCGAACGTAAGTCCTCAGTGAGCGATGCAGCCCGGAATTGTGCAAAATCCATGCTTAGGGATGGTCTCTGCGAAGTGTCATGTTGCTTGACAATTACACGGGCGGTGGACGGTTTTTTGTGCAGCGCGAAGCAAGTTGCACCGATGCTGTTGGCAAACGCGTAGGCAAACCGAATTGCATTCGGGGCTAAGGCGAGATCAATATCTGTCGTCTGGCGTTTGAGCAATAAATCTCTCACACTGCCACCGACGAGATAGAGCTGTACACCGCGGGCATTGGCAAAATTACCGAGTGCTTGCAGGGTTGGATTGTCAAATAGGTCTTGAAGTGTCTGAATCGTTGTGTTCATTGGTTGGCTCTCGCCTTTTGTCGTTGTGTTTTCCGCGAACGGAATAGGATACCATCAAGATGGAGATGCGACGCATAACCGATAAAACTTGCAACATAGAAAGGAAGACCGCTAAGGAGAGCCACCCGAAGGTCATCCCAATCTCGTAATCCATAGAAATCTGATACGAGATTACCACCCGATGTCCATTCTGCGTAGTTGGTATAGATCGGGATTAAGAGGAACACACCTGGAAGCAAAATCATCGTAATCTTCGCGTGCGTCCAGCCGCGGTGTTTACTCATTATCGGAAGCATCGCAAACAGACCTAAGAGTGCCGATTCCAAATATTTTTGTAAAAAAACTATTAATACTACGTTTAGTACAAACAGGACACTGTAAAATATCTTTTGACTCTTACTTTTAATATCAACATCTGGCCAGAGACCGAACAGCACCGCGATAACAAAACAACCGATGATCTGTAGAAAATCCAACACCGGTGGAATCGTCGGATTCCACGCCTCCGGTACCGTATTATAGAAGATTGGAACAGCAAGAGTAGCAACAAGCGAGACGATGAAAAAGGTGCTGTAAGCCACTAACCCGCCGATCCAGTGTTCACGAAACATGCTCATACAAAATATTATAACATACTTTTCGGAAAAATAAAATTCCTTATCGGTCTGAGGTATGGCTCTATTCCGTTTTGGCGTTATCCCGAAGGAAATACGTCATACCAAATTACAAAAAATCTGAATTTTGTCTTATTTTCGTAACAATTGCGTGTTATAATTTACGGCAGAATCCAGCAAAAGGGGGAGATTGATGAGATGAAAGGTACCGCTATTATATTTTTTTTACCAGTTTTGGTATGCGGCTTTGTTATTACAGGTTGTTCGCCGACAGACAGCAATAACAATAATGTTGCGACGAAAAACGGTGTACACGTTACCATCAAAAATAAGGGTTCTGATACGATCGTGAATTTGGCGCAGGCGTGGGCAGAAAAGTACATCGATATCACCAGCACTGTGTCAGTAGAAGTATCAGGGGGCGGTTCGGGGACAGGGGTCGCTGCGCTTATTAATGGTACTGTGGATATTGCGAACTGTAGCCGTCAAATTAAACCGAAAGAATTAGAACAAGCAACGCAGAATACCGGTAAAGTGCCACAAGAATTTATCGTTGGGTATGACGCACTTGCAGTTTACGTTCACCCCGATACACCGATAGATAAGATCACGATCCCGCAACTCGCGGAAATCTATGGCGAGGACGGCACAATCACACAGTGGAGCCATCTCGGCATCGAAAATAGTGCATGTCCGAGTGACAGGATCATCCGTATCAGCCGGCAGTCTAATTCTGGGACGTATTTCTATTTTCGTGAGGCACTGCTCGGTGAAAACCGAGACTTTCGTATCGGTTCATTGGATTTACACGGTTCTAAAGATGTCGTAGAGGTCATCGGTAGAACGCCGTGTGCCATTGGGTATAGTGGCATGGGGTACGCAACCTCACACGTTAAAATGTTAGCGATTGCGACCGATGAGAACGCACCTTATTACGCACCGACCCTTGAGAATGTCCTCACGAAGTCTTATCCTATCGCTCGGCCCCTGTATATGTATTCCCTCGGCGAACCGACAGGTGAAATCAAAGCATATCTTGACTGGATTCTGTCGGTAGAAGGGCAAAAAATAGTTCAAAAACTCGGTTTCGTGCCGGTGGAAAGTAAATAAAATATATGAATATCCTACGGAAAAAAAGTAAGGCGAACCTACCATTTTCTGAAACAGTGATTGAATTGTTTATCCGTCTATGCGGGATTAGTTCAATTATTTTTGTTTTCGGTATCTTCTTCTTTGTCTTCCGGGAAGGTGCAGGCTTCCTTTTCAGCGGCTTAAATCTCACGGAGTTCCTGACAAGCGTAGAGTGGCAACCGACCTCACTAAATAATAAAAGATACGGTGCGTTTGCCTTGATTGTCGGCACCTTTAGCGTAACCGCTTTAGCGATGTGTATGGCTGTTCCGTTTGGACTCGGCGCAGCAATCTTCGTTTCGGAGTTCTGCAGTCCGAAACTCAGAGAAACTTTTAAAATCGTCATCGAACTGCTCGCCGCGATCCCGTCTGTCGTCTGGGGATTCATCGGCTTGACCCTGATGAATCAGTTGATCATTCAGGTGTTCAACGCACCCATCGGATTAACGATGCTTAACGGCAGCATCATGTTAGCGTTGATGAGTGTTCCTATCATTGTATCTATCGCGGAGGATGCGCTCAAGGCTGTTCCTGATTCCTACCGTGAAGCAGCGGAGGCACTCGGTGCAACCCGATGGCAGGTGATTTACCGTGTCCTTCTACCCGCTGCAAAAAATGGACTCTTAGCTGCTGTGCTACTCGGTGCTGCACGTTCTATCGGTGAAACGATGGCTGTCCTTATGGCGACGGGACACTCTGTTAACATTCCGTCGGGACCGCTGTCTTGGATCCGCACACTGACAGCAACAATCGCAGCAGAGTTGGGGGAAGTCGCAAGGGGAGACGAACATTATCAAGTACTCTTTATCATCGGTATCTTACTTTTTACGATTACATTTGTAGTGAACCTCATCGCTGATTTAGTCATCAAAGGTATCCGCCAAGAATAACAACACTGGATAGGCCTCCTTCAAGGACATCCAAAGCACGTAGCCCGAAACGAAGTGGAGAACGGATAGCGGAAACAGAATATGAAGCCCTCAACTTACCTGAACGAACCGCATAGGCCTCCTTCAAGGACATCCAAAGCACGTAGCCCGAAACGAAGTGGAGGGCGGATAGCGGAAACAGAATATGAAGCCCTCAACTTACCTGAACGAACCGCAAGGAAATTTTAAAAATGTTTACGGAAACACCGATAGATCGACGGAAACGATTAACAGAAAATGTAATGCGGATTTTCCTACTTATCATAACAAGTATTATGATTATCCCGTTGCTTCTCATTATCGGCTATCTACTTTACAAAGCGCTCCCTGTTCTTTCATTTGAGTTCCTGTTTTCAAATCCGAGAGATAACATGCGCGCCGGTGGTATTTGGGCACCATTTTTAGGTACAATTTATTTGGTGGTCGTCTCACTGTTAGTCTCTGCCCCGATAGGTGTTTTCGCAGCCGTGTATCTCAACGAATATGCGCGTGAGAATTGGTTTACACGGATTACAAACTTGGCTGTGGTAAATCTTGCAGGTGTCCCGAGTATCGTTCACGCGCTGTTCGGTGTCGGTGCGTTTGTACTTTTCGCTGGCTTAGGTGAATCAATCTTAGCAGCGTCGCTGACATTGGCGATCATGACGCTTCCGGTCATCATTGCCAGTACGACAGAGGCGTTGAAGGCGGTACCGATGTCGTTCCGTGAGGCGTGCTGGAATCTCGGTGCCACGCGATGGCAGACAATCCGACGGATTGTTATCCCGAACTCAATCAGCGGTATTTTGACAGGTGTGATTTTACAAGTGTCGCGCGCAGCAGGCGAAACTGCACCCATTATGTTTACCGGGGCAGTTTTTTACAAAGCTATTGCAGAAGGTAACCTTTTCGCCTATAATATTACAGAACAGTGTATGGCACTCTCTCTACACCTCTTTACGATTTCGACACAGGTTCCAGATGTTACAGAGGGGACACCTCACGGAACCGCTGTAGTGCTTGTGGGCAGTGTGTTACTCGTCAATGCAGCAGCGATTATACTTCGGGTCTACCTCCGAACCCGGAAGAAGTGGTAGGTACAAAAATTTTGATCGCAACTCCCTATAGCGTTGACCTGATCCACCAATCGCAGCACGCTATAGGAAGGAGCGTTCATGGATAGGAAAGCAAAGTTACGCGCAATTGTCCAAGGAAGTATATTTACCGGGATCATCCAGTTTCTGATTCTTGTTTCTGCAGTTGTTTTTGTCATTGAGTCTGATAGAGAACGCTTAGAAGTAGATCCCTATAAAACGCACTTTGTCGTTTTAGATATAATTTTTCTGGTCCTGTTTTCGATAGAATATATTCTACGTGTCTATATTGAACCGCGGAAACGCGATTTTGTTTTTAGTTTCTACGGCATCATTGACCTGCTGGCGATTTTGCCATCTCTGTTCCTTGTGCCGGGCTTTCGCGTATTACGGATACTGCGGTTCTTGCGAATTTTCAGAATATTTAAGGCGACGCGATTTATTTTGGCCGTAGATCGGCTCGGTGCTGCCCTACGTGAAATCCAACGGGAGCTCTTAGCCCTGGTAATCTTATCGTTGATGTTTGTGTACCTCGCTGCATGCGGCATCCACTTTTTTGAAAGGAACGCACAACCTGAGGCATTCGGCTCTATTCTTGATTCAATGTGGTGGTCTGTCGTGACATTAACCACCATCGGTTATGGGGATGTCTATCCGACAACCTCTGGCGGGAAATTTTTCACTGCTCTTGTCGCGTTTGTTGGCGTAGGCTTAATAGCAATTCCGTCCGGCTTGTTAGCTTCTGCCTTAACGCAAGCGCGGGTAGAACGCAAAAAATCAGAAGACAGCGAAAAAGAAAATCAAGAACAAGAAGATTAGACAAACGAGGAAAACGTGAAAAATAAAATTGAAATTTCTGGATTAGAGGTGCACTACGAAGGTAAGCCTGCGCTGAACAGGGTCTCTTTCGATGTTCATGAGAATGAAATTCTCGGTATCATCGGGCCAGCACAGTCCGGTAAAACGACGCTTCTGAAGGTTATTAACAGAACCTTGGAGTTCGTACCGGAGGCATCGATGGAAGGCACCGTCAAATTGGATGGTGTAGACATCAGTACGATCGGTGATGTCTACGGATTACGGCGGCGTATCGGCATGGTCTTACCGTTGCCAGTAGGTCTACCGCTTTCTATATACGACAACGTCGCTTTTGCACCCCGTGCAGCCGGCCTACGCGCGAAATCTCAATTGGATGAACTCGTTGAACGCTGCCTCCAACAAGCCGCACTATGGGATGAAGTGAAAGACCGTCTGAATACCCTGGGGACGAAGCTGTCCGGTGGACAACAACAACGTTTAACGATTGCCCGTGCCCTTTCACATGCGCCAGAAGTTCTCTGTCTTGACGAATTTTCGATTGCGATTGATCCGGTTACGACGATGCGGATTGAGGAAGTGCTCAAAACTTTAAAGAAAGAGATGACGATTTTGCTTGTTACGAATTTGGTACAGCAGGCAAAACGGTTGGCGGACCGCACAGCGTTTTTTCTCAACGGTGATCTCGTTGAGATAGACACAACAGATGTAATTTTTTCGGATACACCCACACAACAAGCCACTTATGATTACGTCAACGGAACTTTTGGCTAAATTTTTTAAATTATTAAATCTGGTCACCGTAATTCTGAAATCCACTATAATTACCTAACTTGCTACCTTTTTATGCACATAGCACTCCGCTGGAGTGCAAGAGGTTAAATGCGCTGTTTCTATAGACATATCACCCCTCTGGGGTGAGGAAAATGCTTGAAAACCTCACTAAAACGTCTAAAACCTGTTAGTGGAAACTTGGGTTATAATTGGAAAAAATATGAATCATAGCATTGAAACCGAAAATCTCAGCCTTTGGTATGGCGATTTTCAGGCACTCATGGATGTGAGTGTGAAAATACCGGACGGTCAGATAACATCCCTTATTGGGCCTTCTGGATGCGGAAAAACAACGTTATTGCGCTGTTTTAATCGCGTTAATGAACGCTACGGCAACGTTACGACAGAAGGAAAGATAGAGGTTTTAGGAAAAAATATCTATGACGCGGATGTCTCTTTACCGGAACTCAGAAAAGCTGTCGGGATGGTATTCCAAAGGCCGAATCCGTTGCCGATCTCGGTTTACGAAAATATTTTGTTCGGATTACGAATCCACTCACCGATGCGCAGTATCACGAGAGCAGATGCAGACGAGATTGTTGAAGAGGCACTCAAATCTGTCTTTCTCTGGACGGATCTGAAGGACAAATTGAAGACACGGGCGACATCGCTGCAGCTCGAGCAACAACAAAAACTCTGTATCGCGCGACTGTTGCCGCTTAAGCCGAAGATTATCCTGATGGATGAACCGTGCTCCGCTTTGGATGCAAAAGGCACACGGGCAGTCGAAGAACTGATGGAAATTCTCGCCGGGACATACACATTCATCATTGTGACACATAACATGGCACAAGCACGCCGTGTGAGTAAAGAGTGTATCTTCATGTTCCTCGGCGAACTGATCGAACACAGAGAGACGCAAGCCCTATTTACAGACCCGCAACACGAAAAAACTTCTGATTATGTCCACATGCGATATGGATAGGTGGAATTTTTAAGGTCGTTTCAGTGTCAGACCGACGCGCAGCATTAGGAACGTAGTTAGCCCCATTAAATTACAGAATGAATTTTTGCAAGAATTCTTCAGACTATGAATGCCATGATGACTCGCGCGCTGCGGAAACAGGAACGCGTTTCGCAGTGTATCACCTTTATTATTCTTGGAAGCGTGGGCATTCCTATTTGGAATGTGCTTCAAAAAACGTATGCTGCCGATACTGAAGCAGCGTCAGCAGCAACGCCTCTAAACACGTTGTCGCCGCCGCTTGACAATCTCTATACTGTTCTCTCAATAAGTTTCGTCGCAATTCTGTTCGGAATTGCTTGTGCATTCTACCTACAAGAATGGCTTCCACAAACCAATTGGGTCCGGCGTTTTATTGAAAGTATTGTCGCTATTTTGGGTGGAGTCCCTTCCATTTTCTACGGAATCCTGGCAACTGGTATTTTTTTTAGTTATGCCGGTACACTGAAAACTATTGGGGTTGTCCGTGCACCTCAGGGTCCAGGGGACGGGGCCGCGTTGGAGTCTTTGTCTTTTCCGCATGATACGCCGGTATTTTACATTGTGGTACTAACCTTTATATTGATGGTAATGCCGCTAACAATCAAAACGACCCAAGCCGCGCTTCGTTCGGTGGCAACGCCGATCCGTGAGGCGGCTTACGCGCTCGGCGCAAGCCACTGGCAAGTACTCAAGACGCAAGTTATACCGATCGCACTCACGCAGATACTGGCGGCGGGATGCCGCGCAATGTCAAGCGCACTCGCAACTGTGGCATTAATTTTCGGTATTTATGTCTGGCAGTACACAGACGCTCCCGGAGAGATGTCCAATAGGTTCGTACTCTTTTTAAGTAGCGCACTGTTGTTTAGCATTTTTTCCAGTATCCTTATAAAGTTGTGCACTTCCGCATCCGCTGATCCAGCTCACCCAACCAGATAAGTGGAGACGCGAGTTTCAATTGCCTCGCGACATAGAGATGCAAACTGAAAACGTAAAGCCTATATTGAGTGTTCGGAATCTGAGTATTTGGTATGGCGACAAACAGGTCCTGAGGGATCTCTCTTTTGAGGTTAAACAGGGGCAGGTAACTGCATTCATCGGACCTACGAATAGCGGTAAAAGTACCCTCGTGCGATGCCTCAACCGATTAAACGACTTTACACCAAATTTCAGAGCCACCGGCGATATTTTATTTAGAGGTGTCGCTATGGGTGCAGCATCAGACGCAACCGCGCTTCGGAAACAGATCGGAATGGTGTTCCGAAAGCCGATACCGTTTCGCGGTTCGATCTATGAAAATGTCGCTTATGGTGCTCAGATTTCGGGGAACAACGCATCTACACACCTTGATACAATCGTTGAAGAAAATCTCAGAAAGACTGGACTCTGGAGTGAAGTCGAGAACATTTTGGGCGAAACACCCGAACAACTCTCTATAGGACAGCAGCAGCTTCTCTGTATCGCACGCGCTTTAGCCGTCGAACCCGAAATCTTGATATTTGATGAACCGTGTGGGGAACTGGACCCGATAGAGACTGTTAAGATTGAGACCCTTGTGCGTGAACTGACAGAGGATTACACACTTATTTTCGCCACTAACAAAAGACGACAAGCCGCTCGCGTTTCTGATGTTGCAGGGTTCCTTTACTGTGGCGAGTTAATCGAGTTCGGCGCAACGGAAAAAATTTTTACAAATCCGCAGGACGATAGAACCGAACAATACGTAACAGGCAGATTAGGTTAATATGTTACAAGCAGAAATTAAGACCCTTCAGCATAAACTCTTGGAAATGGGCGGGCTCGCTGAACAGATGCTACGTCAAGCGATTGAATCTGTTCTAACGCGTGATGAAGCGTTAGCGCGAACCGTTATCAGGACAGACGACAAGATTGACGAATTTGAAAATGAAATCGAATCGTCGTGTATTCAACTTATCGCGCTCCATCAACCGGTAGCGTTTGAACTCCGATTTTTGATGATGGCACTGAAAATCAGCCGAAATATCGAGAGACTTGCTGATAAAAGTGTCGCTATCGCTAAACGGAGCATTGAACTGCTGCAATACCCTCCCGTCAAACCCTTTGTTGACCTACCGTACGCTGCACAAGTGATTCAGACCATGGTGAAGGATGTTTTAGATGCGTTCGTCAATCGGAACGCGGAACTTGCCTTAGAGATTCGAGCGCGTGATGATGAGATTGATAAGATTTATGAAAGAATGCACGAAGAACTTCTCATCATATTAGGTGAGCATCCGCAACTTATTCAACCCGGCATCAGTTTATTACTCCTTTTTCGACATTTCGAGCGTGTCGGGGACCTCGCTGCAAATATCAGTGAGGAAGTGTATTACCTCGTCAAAGGCGACATCATCCGACACTCGGCTACCGATATCTAAGCATCTCTCCTATCGCCTGATTGGCTGGGTACTTCCGAAATAAAAAATCAGGAAATCTAAATGCTGTTGATTTATCCGTTTTGTTTTGGATAAAAGTGGTGGACATCGCGCTGTGGGAACGGGATTTTTATGCTGTACGCTGCAAATTTTTCCCAAATCATAAAATGGAGGTCGCTGGCAACATCAAAACGCTGAAAAGAATCAGGGATCCATGCAAGCAATTCAAAATCCAGAGACGAATCGCCGAAATTGACAAAGCGGACGAAAGGTGCGGTGACATTTTCCATCGTAGCCCCTGGCTCTTTAATTACTTGTGGATGTTCATGTGCCGCTTCGATAAGTGCTCTTTTCACGAGTTGTACATCCGAACTATAGGATACGCCTACAGCAACCCGAAGTCGGAACAGATGGTTGTCGTGAGTGAGGTTATGAACCGCTTCGCTAACCAATTGAGAGTTAGGAACAATAATCTCTTTTTCATCGAGTGAAGCAATAATAGTTGAACGTAGGTTGATGCTGCTGACTCTGCCAAATATGTTAACATCCATAATCTCCACAAGATCCCCTATTTTGATGGGACGTTCAAAAATCAGAATAAAGCCTGAAATCAGATTTGAAGCGATATTCTGTAACCCGAAACCGATACCGATACTCAACCCACCGAAAATTATCGCCAGACTCGTGAAACTCACACCGACGGCACTGAGCGCAATAAGAACTCCAGTAATGATAAGCGTAAAATGAATAAACCGGAGTATGATAAATTGTGTATGTCTTTCAATTTGAAACGCTTGTAGTACTTGTCGTCGCAGCACCCACTGTAAGTATTTAGATAGAATATAAATGCCGAAAACGATCACGAATGCATAAAAGATCCTCGCCAAGGTTAAGCCATCGTCATCTTCAAGAGGTTCAGTTGGTGTGTCTCCTCCAGTGCTATCAGTCGGTGTGTCTCCTTCAGTGCTGGGTGTCTCAACAGGTTTTTTAGCGGGTTGAAACAATTTCGAGAGGCGATAATGAGCGAGCTCGCTGAGGAATCCTGTATTAATGTCTGAAATCTTGAATGCCAGCCCAGTGCCAACAATCATAAGAATCAATAGCAGCAGCGCGAGTAGCCGATTTTGAAGCTTGTGCGGCATTTTGAGCCGATTGAAAAGCTGGCGACACCAACGGTGCAAGGATCCAGCACCTATTAACACGGCTGCCAGTATGAGGATGAAGATAATAAATTTTTGGACAGTTATCTCTTCTCCAAAGATGGTTAGAGAATTTTGCAGTAAATTATTAATCTGTTGAATCAATTCATCCATTAGGTATTATCTCACTTGCTTTATTTTTTACTGTAAGCTGTTCGTCTGCAAATATTGAGGTGGTGGTGTTTGTCCGTCTTTGGGTATCAATTGTGATTCACCTTTTATGTACGCGAACTCAATGGTGCCTTCACGGTTAAATCGGTCAAAAATCCGTTCCACGATCAATGTAGAAATTTCTTGTCTTTTAACAGCAACGACACGGTATCTTAATTTCGCGACCACTCCGGATGGAATAAATTCAAATCGCACGTAAGGCGATTCACCTGTCTCTGCATGTATGTCGGCTGTAACTTCTGCTGCCTGTTCACACATAATCTGCTCGGCGCGCGTTATATCCGAGCGATATGTCAGTCGAATGATGACCTCATCAAGGATGTATTTTTCATCTCGTGTGTAGTTTATCACATTCCACCGAAAGAGGTGTTGGTTCGGAACCAAGACACTGCGTCCAGATTTCTCTTCGCCGCCAATAGTGCCACCGACCTGATCCAACTGTGTATACATAACCGATATGTCCCGTACGTCACCAATCATTTCACCTAAGATGACCCGATCTCCAATCTTGTAAGGTCTTTTAAGGATGACTAACAACCATGCTGCTAAATTCGTAATCGGGTTTCGGAGCCCCCAACCCAATAGCGTCATCATAAAAGCCAGCGAGATCCCCAGCAATCCGAAGGTATCTGAAAAGAGAAAGATAATAACAGAACCGATCGAAAACATGAACACGTAACGCCAAATAAAAAAGAACCGGTCAGCATTCTCTGGTTTATAGGCGCGTGTATCCGCCAACTTCCGCATCTGTGATGTCAATCGGAAATAGACAATGACAGTCCCGATCACAACCAGAACCATTGATACCACAGAGGCATATTTGAAATTCAGGAGAGCGTCCAATATTTCTGAAAACATGATTAGTCCTGACTCCGTGCAGCAGAACCCAAAGGCAATGCGGAAGCGTCTTGTGGTAACATAGACGCGTCTTTCCAAGAGTAGATAACCTCTGAATGTGCATAGCAGAATTCAACACGATCGCTCTCGGAAAATTTGTGGAAGACGATTTTGACAATATCGCTCAGACTTTTCGCTCTGTCTACGGGACGCGTTTTGTAGCGCAATCGCATCATCACGCCTGCATCGAACAGTTCCGCGCGAATAAACGGTTCTTCGCCAACCTCTTTGATAACATCCGCCGTAACCACCTGTGCTGCACGCACGAGAATCTGCTCTGCTTCCGCCCAATCCGATTCAAAGGTAATCCGAACAGGTACTTCAACGAGAATATATTCCTCTTCCAGCGTATAATTCGTAATCGTCTGCCCAAACAGAATCGCATTCGGAATGAGGATACCGCGTCCAGAACGCTCTTCACTCGACACCGTCCCACCGACTTGGTTGAGGATAACGTGCGTTAAAGTGATGTCCATAACATCGCCTGTGATACCAGCAATAATGACGCGATCCCCAATTTTAAAGGGGCGTTTCAAGATCAGCATCAACCATGCTGCGATTCCTGTTACAGGGGCTTGCAAGGACCAACCCAAAACCATACCGAGAAATCCAGCGGATATACCAAGCGTTTTCAGAGAGCCGCTGAGACTAATAATGCCGAAAATAGCGATGATAGCCGTCCAGACATATCCCCAAACAGCCATGAAATTTTGCGCATTTGTTTCCAAGAGGGCGCGCTGGTAAACATACCGTTTAACGAAATATCCTAAAACCGCTTTGAGAATCAGTAACGTCGCTATTGTCGCGACAGCTAAGAGAATTCCCTTAAAAGGTGAATTCACAATAGCAGTGAGTACCGATTCTAACCATGTAATGAAATCAAGAAACATTTTTTAACCTCACTTACTATCTGCTGAATAAAAGCGTTGCTAATCTATCAAAACCTGTTCAACTGAATGGACGAACAGGACATCATTTGCACCCTCGTAAGATCGCAAATTTTGTTCCAATCCGTTGGTGTCGATGTTTTCAGAAGTTAATCCGACGATCGTCAAATCGGCTTGGTTGGACCGGAGGGACACCTCATCTTCCAAAGAGGCTTTGCCTTTGTATGACACGGAAGTGACATTTTGCATTGAGATGGGCAATCTGCCTTCTTGGGTGAGTGCTGAAAGTCTATTCGCCTCCTGTTCTGCGTCCGTTGAATCGGAACACACAAAGAGCCGGATTTCAGCACGTTTCCAGTCTGGGTGCCCGACGATGATATAGGCAAGCAGAAGCATCATCGGCGCATTGCTCAGGTTGTCCTCTGTTACCCAGACGTGTATGGAAGACCTATAACCGAATCGGTAGCCGGTGGATCGTAAGATTAAAACGTTGAACAACGAATTTGCGGCAAGCCGTGCGCCTTGTACAACTTCTTCAACCTCATCGGCGTTTTCGCGGTCAAACTCAAGTAAGATACAGTTATTCGGTAAACCGGAGATGCCGGGCATTTGTAGTATCTGCGATAAAGCGAGTTGGAATGTGGGGGAAATCATTGAATCAACAAAAATACCTGCTCGACTCACCTCGGTGCGTTTAATCAATCCGTCGACTTTGATACGGGCTTGAATTTCGCTGGAAAATGAGTAGTCGCCGCTAAAGAGTCGGATGAAATGCCCGAACCCGTGCCTGTGGCATATCCAACGCAGCAGGTCGAAATGACCGAGACGGCGTTCTCCGAACCGAGTTACGGCAACGATTGAAGGGCGCCACCCGCCTTCGGATGCCATGACGCGACTCTTTTGCAAGGTTGTCTGTAGCCACCGCGTGAGTTGGAACATCGTCCCTTGGAAGATGGCTGCAAGGTCGCGTTGTCCACTGTGTCCACGCCGCAAACCGAGATAGGTTATCGTCATAAGGACAATGGAGATTAAAGCATAGAACGCGCTGATCTGGATCATCAACACGCCGCACATCACAGTTCCTACGAGTGATACATACCACCGGGAATGGAATGTTGGTCGGTAAGACGGGTTACTCGCGAAATGTTCTAAGAAGGAGACGGCGCAGAGCGCACCGTAGGTCACCATAAAGAACATTGTTAAAATCTGTGCGATAAAATCGAGTTCGCCAATGGCGACGAATACGATCGCGATGATGCCGGATAAACATGTTGCATATATCGGTTCCTGTGATTCCCCGACACCTTTTTCCATGAGGCGGTTCAACTTAGGGATCGGCAGTACATTGTCACGTGCAAGCATCTGTAGCGTTCTGGGTGCTACCATGATTGAACCGAGGGTAGAGGAGAGTGCCGCTGCACCTAACCCGATGAAAATGACGGGACCCCAGAGTGCGATCTTCTCCATGATGAAATTGTCCGCTGCGAGTGCCTCAGGTGTCGCGCTGCCAGCTAATTTAACTGCAACAAGAATATAGACCACCATACCAGCAAGGGTCGCACTGATCGTCCCAAGCGGAATGCTTTTTCGAGGATCTTTTAAGTCCCCAGATAGCCCCAAACCCGCAATCATACCGGTGAAAGCAGGAAAACACGTCGCAAATACCGTACCGAAACTGTCTGGATCGCTGATGCGGGATGTAAGGTTCAAACCACCCGGGCGCATCTCTTCCGGACTCTCACCAAATAGGAAAGCAGCAATAGATACCACAAGAATTATGCATACACCCCATAGGACTTGCACACCCATGCCTGCCCCTTTTGTGAGCATAAGGATAATAATTAGAACAGTGGAAGGTAGAGATATCCAACGGGGGTCCAGCTGCAATTCACGGTTGACTGCAAGCCATTCGTAAAGGGGTTGAAACGCTTCTGCGAAAGCGACAATGTAGAAGGCGACTGAGATTGCTTGCGAGATATACAACGCTATGCCAATGGTACCACCGATACTCGCACCGAAGGAGCGGCTGACGATATAATACGCGCCACCACCGGCGACACGACGGTTGGTTGCAATCTCGGATACTGCCAAGACTGTCGGGATCGTCACAAGGTGCCCAAGCATGACAACCATCAAGGCACCCCAGAGCCCGACGTGAGCAACAGCATAGCCGAACCGCAAGAATAGAATGGCACCGAGAATCGTACTAATTGAGGCGAGGAATACAGGGGCGGTTCCGAAGCCGTGCCCGTGTTGGATATCCTGATCACCGCCACCACTTTCATACCCGGGTTGTTGCGCAGGGTTTGAAGACATGCCAGTTTCCTTTCGTAGGGTAGAAGTCAGACAGATTAATAAGTTTTCTTAGGTGCTACAACGTAAACCGTAATATCGATAAATACTTGTAATGCCAGTTTTCTGTGAGTGGTTCACTATTATAAGTCACAGCACCACTTAAACGCAAGCCTAATCGCGTAGACAGGCTGAACGTGATAGCAGGTTCAGCTGAAAATTTATAGTTTTTGAAGCCAATTTCTGGTGTGAATTTTAACTGTGTATTGAGTTTTCGCCATCCTATAGACGAGAATGCCAACCACCGAAACGTTGTCGGATCAAATTGTTTTAAATCGATATGTTCGAGCGGTTGAATATTTTCAATGAACACCCCGATACCGCCGGATATGCGGATTTCACCACGCTCATAAATGGCAGGACGGATATAGGTGCCGATTTGAGATGTTAACGCACTGCCTTTAGTGATATTGCGCTCCAAGTCTGTGAACCCCTCAATGCCAAAAGTCCGGATCCGGAAACCGCCCTGAGCGCGCGCTTTGACGATTTCAGAAAATGCACCCTCCTCACCAGAAGCACGGGATCCAAAAATACCAGCCCATCCATTAACTTTACGCACCGGAACGACCGCTGTCAGACTCAGCGTCTGTGAAGCACCATCTCCATTCACACCAATATCTACAGTTTTGGCATCGCGCGGTAAATCGGCAAACTGGGAATACACAGGGATCGTTTGAAAAATTAAACAGATGACTCCGACGAGAAGTAGAAGCAATCGTCTCAATTGCGTACTGCCAATATAGATTGACAGCAGTCGTATCAGGATTTCCATTTTCCTCCTCAATTGGGAACGTTTAATCCCGTGTTGCTCTGTACAGAACCGTGATTAAATATGCCTCTATAGGCGCGCCGACGAGACAACCCACCAGGGACCAAGTGTACTGAATTTTCTTTGTTTTTACTTTATAGGCATCATAATAGAAGGCGACATATTCTGGGGACTTACCAATGACTCGGGCAGTCGGCATAAAAGGTTGGTGACGCTGCGAAAAAATAGGACCGATTAAAGGAAAAAAACAGCCGGTGCTAAACCACAGAGTTCTATTGAAATGCGCCGCTGCATCTTTTTCAGCATCCGCTACGGCTTGCTCCGCAACAGACTTCAGCGCCTCCGGTGTAACAGGTGACTCCTGGACCTCAATAATCTCATAGCGTTTTGTTTCAATAACGTCGTACTTTTTCGGACGACCATCAACTTCCGCAGTGATCCGCTCACTGTCTTGGCAAAAACCCGACATATACGATCCAAAAATAAAAGTAATAATCAAAAACCCCAATAGATTGAAACGTAAATTTATTTTCATTTTCTATTCCCTTTAGACGTGCGCTGTATTAACTTTGACGCGCAAAAAAAACGATTTAATGTTAATAGGACTTACGCACTTTTGGCTATAGGTGGCTCTGTTAGATGAAATTCTTCTGAAAACACAGCGTTCTGGTGTCACAATCTAACAGATTTGCGGCGTACTCGCCCAGATGCGAAGTGCATCGTGGTACAAAAGAGCG